>JBJHCD010000582.1:0-4576 GCA_050485845.1 Pirellulaceae bacterium
CCCTGAAACGGCTCGAACAGGCAACTCGTCAGCGGTTCGAACCGATGGAACTGCCGACCAACCGCCAGATCAACAAACAACGTGTCGCTCGGTTTCACGAGCGAATCACGGCGGCGATGAATCACCCGGAACTGGAGAAACTGGCCTCGATCGTCGAACAGTACCAACGGACCACCGAGATCCCGGCCGAGAAGATTTCCGCCGCGCTGGCGGCCATGGCCTTGGGAGACAAGCCGCTCCTGCTGACGGAAGAACTAAAACTCTCCGGTTTCGCCCCGGGTGCCGACCGCCGTGACGACCAGCATGGCCGAGGCGGCCGGACTGGTCGAGATGGCCGGCATGGTGGTTCCGCCGCGCGAGGAGGTTCTGGCGAGCGTCGTCGTTCCGGAAGTCGGTCGAATAAGGGGATGGCGACCTATCGAATCGAGGTCGGGCGTGCTCATCAAGTCAAACCGGGGAATAGTGTCGGGGCGATTGCCAACGAGACCGGATTGGAAAGTGCTTTTATTGGACGAATCGACATCTTCGATGAATTCAGTACGGTGGACCTTCCCGAGGGGATGCCCAGCGAAGTCTTTCACTCCCTCAAGCGAGTGTGGGTATCGGGACGTCCTCTGCGGATTTCCCGAATGGGCGACGACGGAAGAAAGTAGAGCAAAGTCGGATTCGCCTCGACGTCCAGCTTCCGGCGTGCTGATGGCGTCCAGGCCCGCTTTTCGTAAGCCAATGGCCACGGCCGAGTAAACATCCTCGTCCGTGAAGAATCGCGGAGGGATCATCCTTCGGAACTTCCCCCTCCCCGCTTCGCCTTCACCGAGGATTCGCTGTCCAATTCGAGATCACCATCGATACGTTCCATGTGATCATAGGCAAAAGCGAGCGCGTCATGGACGTCTGCGGGCCTGAGTAACGGATACTGCTGGATGATTTCTTCGACGCTCATCCCTTGGCGATAACACCCCAATATGGTGGCCACTCGGATCCGAGTTCCACCAACAGTCGGCTGTCCACCACACCGATCAGCAACTTGCTCGATGTTACGCTGGTTCATCTTGGGAATCATGCAAGGTCCATGCAATCGCAGAATAGTTGTCGGCGATCGACGCGATCATCAGATTCACCGTACATTCCGTATGTCGTCTTGTTTGCCAAAAGGGGGTACGGCAAAATCGCCTGCACTCGGCGCTGGCTCATCCTGTATTGTAGGGAGCCCGAGACGAGTGAGGAAGAGAAATGTAGAGCAGGAGAGCGGGAAGAGAGTGATTCTGGTTTGGAGCGATGCCGTTGGATTAGGTCCGCGTTGAGGGGAGAAAGGGGATGCAGAGAGATACTTCGGCCGTTATTTGTCCCCCCCTCGCGTCTCTGCGTCCTCTTTTTCCGGGACGCACACGTTCGCTTTCCATACGCATCAATACCCGACGGGTCCCTTCGGAATTCCCGCTAACCCCACCTTCGATGTATTCCGAACGCGCCAGTGATGTCTCACCCCGGGTACACGCCTCTCCACACGTTACCCCACCTCTCATCAGGCCAATAGTTCACGGCGAACCTGGCCGGAACCGGCAATCGGCAGCGGGCGACCTTGCCGATCATGCATGACCGTCTCGGCCGGTATCCCCAACAAGTGGAACGCGGTCGCCTGAATGTCCTTGGGAGAAATGGGGGTCTCCACCACTTCTCCCGCAATGCGATCCGTCTCACCCACCACCGCTCCCCGATGCGTTCCCCCTCCCGCCAGCACGGTGCTGTAGGCTTGAGACCAATGATGTCGAGCGGCCCCGGCAGGTTTCGAATCGATCTGAGGCGTTCGCCCATGCTCGGTGGTCAGCACGACCAATGTGTCGTCCAGTAGTCCGCGCTGCTCCAGATCGAGAATAAAGGTCGAAAAGGCTGGATCGAAGCCAGGCAGCAAATAATCCTTCATGCGGGGATAATGGTTCTCGTGCGTATCCCAGCCACCGCTGAAGTAAGTTCCATACGCATCCCAGAACACCGAGACAAATCGGCTTCCCGCCTCGACCAACCGCCGGGCCGCGAGACACGATTGGCCGAAAAGGGTGTAGCCATATCGAGCCCGGAGCGAATCGGGTTCGCGCCCAATATCCAACGCTTCCCGCAATTCCGACGACGTCAGCAGCGCGGCCGCTCGAGCCCGTTCGCCGCCATAATTTTGTACGGCGGGAGAGCGGTCCAGGGATTGGCGAGCGGAATCGAATTGTTCGAGCAGTGCTCGACGCATACCGAATCGAGTGTCACGAAGTTGGTCTCCTCGCGGAGCGGCACCCTGAAAGACAAAACCATCCTCGGCCGCAACGGACGCATAGGGGTCGTGATACTCCTTCGGTTGGTCATGCCTCGCCTTGGGAGCGACCCGCTTTCCCTTTCCCTCAAAGTGGGCCCAGACGGGATCATGCTGCTGACCCAAAAAGGCTGCATAGGGCCCGGCAATCAGTCCCAAGTCTTCCGTTTGCGAGTTCAAGACCCAGGGGAGCCCGACATGTTGCAGAATGTTCGGCGGGTCCATTCGACCCCCGGATCGGGCCGAGGGATTGTCCGGCCCGGGAGCTTGACGTTGCTGAGTCCAATAGTGGTCGGCAACCGAGCCGAAGTAGGGCCAGTGTGCCGCGTCGTGGGGACGGGTTTCGAGATCCGTGGTGTAGACCGGCAGTCCGCTCAGCGCGTAGGCCACCCCATGCAGCGGGTAGGGGTGCGTCATCGAGCGGATGGTGGTCAGTCGATCGGCAATGCGGGCCGTCTCGGGGATCCCCTCTCCAAACAACACGCCCGGAAGGGAGGTTCGAGTCGCCTTCATCTCCCCCTGAATCTCGGCCGGGGCGTCCGGTTTGGGGTCAAACAATTCATGCTGCGGAGCGGCACCGAACAGATAAATCAGGACACACCGCTTCGCTCGGCCAAAGCCCGGTAGCTGATCGGTGTGAGAGGCTCCCGGGCCGGCCCAACCGGGCCGAGCGATCCCGGTGGCTTGACCCAAGGTCAGTCCCCACATCCCGATCCCTCCGACATGGAGCAGATCCCGACGAGTCATCCCGTCGCACAGACGTCGCTTGGTCCCTTGGAGATTCAGCATCGCGTATCAGCTCCATAATGCGTCGGCACGGCGGCCCGTTGTCGCCACGTTGTGCCACGCGCTGCAAGACTTCCACACATTGGCTCGCCTGCGAGCCCAAGACTTCAAAAGCGACTGGGGTTGTCGGCGAAGGGGGGTGTGTCGGCGGCGAAGGGGCCATTCCGGGCCCATTCTAGCAGAGATCGGCCCCTGAAGTCGCCGATCCCGCCGAAAGATCCCGCTGGGGGAGCGGAAAACGCCCCAGATGACCCCCTCACAACCGCTCCAAAGTCTACACCCCTAGCCCCTGATTCGTTAAACTCAAGCTGGGGGCATGGCCGCCATGGCGGCACTTGTGAACTAGGCGGACGGTGAATGTTGCGGACTGCGAATTTTGCGGGCAGTGGGTCAGCGGGAAGAATCCATGTTTTTATCCAAGTATCTGGGCGGCGACCGACCCGCTCCGTCACGTCCCTCGGCGACAGCTTTCTCTCCTGGTCTTCGCCACTCCCCGCCGCGAACGTCGTTTCGACGACTTTCGATGGAGTTGCTGGAAACTCGGCGAGTCCTCGCGGCTCTCTATTACGAGAGTTTCGAAAATGGCCTGGGACCCGAGTGGGAAGTGATTCGTTCTACCTCGGACGCTCAGGTGGAAGTTCGCCAGCTTGCCAGCGAAGGGATCGCGACGAACTTCACGGCGGTTGAGTTCGCCGCCATGGGCAATTCGAATTCCCTGGTCTTCGACGCGGTCGCGGGGACCAGCCAGCCGGTGTTCGGCGCTGCCATCCTGACGGTTGACCTCAGTCAGATGACGCGGGGCCTGATGACGTTCCAGCATTTCCATCTGGGCCCCAGTCAACCGGAGGTCCCCGAGGTGCATGAGACCGACGCGCCGGGCAAAGGGGTCTCGGTCAGTGCCGATGGCGAGACTTGGTACCGGCTGCAGGCCATCAACGGCCGACTGCTGAACACTTCGGCCCCAGGGATTTGGCAGCAGTATGAGTTCGATCTGCAGAGCGAGATCGGTCGGATCAATGAGACGTTTGAGGCCGACCTGCAGTTGGAGTCGACGGTACAGATCAAGTTTTCCCATTACGATCATCGCGCGCTTCCCCAGGGTGGTTGGGCGATCGATGAGCTACGGATTCAAGATCGCTCGGATCCGTTCGACGTCGATCGGCCGCGAGGCGTTTTTCATCGCTACTCGCTGGATGGTGAGTCCGAGAGTGATTACTACTTTCGAGCCGCGGTGTTCGGCGAAGTATCGGAAACGACCCCGATTGTAGTCTCGGTCCATGGTACCGACGGCGACGTCAGCTTTTCGGGGCACCCCTGGAGCTGGCAGCGTTTTGTCGCGGATCCGACGAACGAAGTCGACTCGTTGATCGTGATCGCTCCAGCCTACGTCATGGCGGGGACGCCGGGCCGTTTCAACGAGGCGACCAGCTATGCGAAACTCGGCTGGAACTCGGAGACCAATTCGGCGGCCGATCTCGCCTTGTTGGAAAC
>JBJHCD010000583.1:0-4571 GCA_050485845.1 Pirellulaceae bacterium
TGGCACGCGGCGACGGTTCTCGGGAACGCTGGCGCTGTGCCGCCACCCCACCGCGCCTGACGCGTTCCCAATCGGCCACCACTCAATTGCCCTGCGCAAGGCAGGACGTCGTGGATGCAACGCTCACTCTCCATCAACCGGCTCAGGCGAGCGATCTCAAGCTGCCAATTTGCCTCGCCAACTCTCTCCAAGCAAGTCCATGACTTGTCGCGGAAGTGTGCCCTCAAACGTCCTCTGCAGGTGCTGCTTTCCAAGCCGGGTTCGATGCCGATGGCTTGCTGGCTCGGTCGTTGGGCTCTTGTCGTTCCCGAAGACTTTGAGTCTTGGCCCGAGGAACTGAGGGAAGTCACACTGATCCACGAACTAGGGCACATCGCCCGGCGCGATGCTTGGACGGATTATCTGGCACAGTGCGTCGCTTGCGTCCTGTGGCCAAACCCTATCGCCTGGGTCGCCGTGGCGGACACGCGTCGCCTCCGAGAACGGGCATGCGACGAATGGTCTTTGGCGAAGTACAGCGGCGACGCCAAACATTACGCACTGAGCCTGATTGAGGTCGTCCGCCGTTGCCAACAGCCCGAATCCCGCGTTGCGTGTGCGATAGGGGACAAAAGTGGACTGGAATCACGACTGAAATGGCTGTTTTCCTATTCCCCTTCTCAAGTCTCTTGGGCCCTCCGCGGCGTACCGTCGATTTTTCTCGCGTTAAGCCTTGTCGTCGCGGTCACGACAGCGGAACAAGCCGACTCGTCGCGTCCGGAAGGCCCACTCGGAACAATGCCTGAATCACTTCCGGTCGCGGCGAGTAGCAAACCATCACCGAAGCCTCCTGCCCTTTCCGTTAGCGGCTCGGTCAAGGACGAGGCGGGGAGTCCACTCCCGGGTGCATCGGTTGTTCTTCGAGCAAGCTTCGAAGGAGTGCAGTACGCAGAAGTATTGCAGCACGCCCGAGACGTTCTCGCTCGAACAACAACGAATTCTCAAGGGGAGTTCGAATTCACGGGCATTGGACTCCCACCGCGATTGGTTGGCGTCATCGACGGCCTCCACCTGAGGAAACCCGTCGTTCAAGTGCTCGCTTGGGCGGAAGGGGCCGGACTTCAGTGGAAGCCGGTGGACTCGTTCGATGAGGCCGGAATGGAATTCCGTCTGTCGAGCGAAGTCGAAGTCTATGGCGTTGCCTCGGATGAGAACGGCAATCCACTTGAAGGTGGGGAGCTGACTGTCACTGCCTTCACGAAGGCAACTGACAAAATAGATGAATTCCTGCGTGCCCCGGATGACCTCCACTTACTCCGCTCCGAATTGCGATTCACCGGAGCGATTCGCGACGGACGCTTCAGCTTGGTGAACATGCCCGAGGACTATCGAATCTCCATTCGTCTAGAAAGCCGATCCGGACGCCGAGTTTTCTTCGTGATCGATACAGGAAGCGGGACATCGAAGGAGATCATCACTTATCGGTATGCCGGGCGAGAATCGGTTTCCGTGCATCGCACTCCGATTCGTGTGACCGCCAAGCCGCAGCCATGGGTGCAAATCAAGGTGGTCGACGACCAAGGTAGGCCAGTCGCCGGGGGAGGCGTGAATGCGGTCCGGGAGCGTCGCTACGGAGGCTCCGCTACGGTGGGGGACGATGGAATCGCAATGCTTTTCGTCAACCACCCCGGCGTCCACAAAGTGCGCTATGGCAGTGACCCGATTAACCCGGCCTTGGGGATCGTGCAGGAAATTGACGTTCAGTCTGAAAGCAGGGACATCGTCGAGATGAGGCTCCCCGCCTCACGTAGCCTGCCGGGGAAAGTGATCGATAGCGGCACCGGCGAGCCCGTGCCGGGCGTGTATGTACTTGGCAGCAAGGTAGACGTCGGTAACGCGATACCTCGCGTCACGGGCTCCTTGGCAGTATCGGGTGTTGATGGACGTTTTGAACTTCCGGTGACGGAAGGCGACTACAAACTCGTAATTCGCCACCAGGTCGACGGCTACTTCGTCCCCACTCCTGCCGCCAATCGGAACACCGGGCCGGAACCAGCGTATCCTACCGTGACGGTTACATCCGAGAATTCACTCGGCGAGGTCGTCCTTAAGATCGCCCGCGGCCTCGTGGTGAAAGGTACTGTGACCGACGAACAAGGCCTACCAGCACGCGGAATTATAGTAACAGCTAGTTGCGAGCAACCTCACTACAGGCAAACGGCGACGGTTACCGATGCGGGCGGGCATTACCACTTTGCCGGGCTCTCTCCATACGTCCCCGTCCGCATTTCGGCGAGGTCTGAGTTAGGAACGGCCGAAGCGACAATCGCTCGGGCCGAAGACCATCCTTGGGACGAGACGCTGACGAAAAACGTCGCCTTAAGGATCGTGACAAGAACTAGAGAAATTGAGAATGGTCAACCCATTACGTTGCCAGACGCGGAGCTGAAGAGTCCTGGACAAACATTGGCAGGAGTGGTGGTCGATCCCGACGGCAGCCGCTTGGAGGGGATCACCGTTGTTGCACACAGGGCCCCGGGTCTGAGTATGTCGGTGCCACAAAACGGACCGCAGCCGTGGACCAAGACAGACGACAAGGGGCGATTCCAGATTACCCATCTACCCGACGAACCGATCTGGCTCATCGCGTATGAAACGTTCCCAGCGGACGGGCGGATGTTGTACCCATGCCGTGCGAATCCCTCAAGGAACGCGAGTGATATCCGAATGGTGTTTGACGCTAGTTTGCTGGAAGAGTTGGAGGATCTCGACTGAATTCGGTTCGCTCAGGAGTGAGTTACCTGAACACGCAGCCGAATAAGACCAAGCTGTTCCACTCCGACATGCCATGACTTAAGTATGTTCACCATCGTAAAGCGGGCCTTTTGTAAGCCGCATAAAAAGTCACGTGTAATCGGCAATTCGTTTAATTGGTTTACCTGTTTAACGGACTGCCGTCCGTCTTGACGGAAGGGAATAACATGTTGGCGATTGTGGTTGTGTTGAAATTACCTGGAGATTATCACAAATGACAAGTCGTGTTGGGTGGTCCATGTGGGCGGCGTTGGCGTTATCCTGTTCCGTTAGCTTTGGCGACGATGCCGCGCCACACTTTCATGCAAGCGTCGAGAAAATGGCGATTGCGCGAGCCGAGATCGCGGCGTATGATCTGTCGATGTCAGCCACGGTTAGGGAGCTTCGAGCCGCACGCCCTGTTGGTGACGAGAAGGGGCGAGCCCGTCAACTGATGGAATATCGGGCCAGAATCGCCAAGGATGGCTTAGATAGAACGTTGCATGTCGCACGTCTAAACGTGCTCGCAAATCTGGATGATAGTGAAATCACAAATGATGGAGATAACGTTGATTGGCGCGTTTACGTCGATACAGAATCGTTTCAAATGACCGCCATTCGTGGAGAGGGGTTGGTCCACGAACCTGGTATTGAACGACAGGATCTTCCCGAGGTGTTCGATCCATTGTCATTGGGGGCTGCGTTCGTCGGTGACATGGCACAACGGTCTTCGGTTGAGAAGGTCTTGGGAAATTACCTCCAGTGGCCCCAGATGCCTGGAGAGTGGGAGGAGGATGGCGTGTTGCGGTATGCCCTCCCCTCCGGAGACTTCGTCATGCGAATCGACACGAAACGAGGGTACTGGCCCATTTCTGTCGAGTCGACTTCGGGACGAGGTGACGTGGAAAGTGCGACGCAACTAGAACTGGAGAAAATCGGTGACCATTGGCTTCCCGTGAAGGCCGTCATTCGTGGGCCAAGCAGGGAGACGACAGTGAACCTGCAATGGAAATCCGTGAATCAGCCGCTTGATGTTCGACTTTTTGACGTCAACCGTGTTGCGAAACAGTATGGATTCACTGTTACTGATCTGCGACGTCTTAATAAGGCGGACTAATCGACGACGGAGGTGGTTTGGGGGCGGGTAATCGCATGGAACGTCGTGGAGCAGCAGAGTGGTCAGGTTGGACTACATATGGTAAATTGATCGACGTTTCGGAGAGTGCTCTGGTGCTCTACTTTCCCTTCTGTCACCTACCGCCGCTCCTCGCTGTGATTGGAATGGAGTTGGACATCGAGGCGTGGGCGGAGCAGAACTTCGGGACCTGCCAATGGGGAGATCGCGGACGGACCAAGCGCGCGGTGACGCCGGCCGCCCAGGTGGCTTCCCATCCCGATGGCAGCGGACCCACGCAAACGGAGCGGTGGGGCGACTGCAAGGCCGCCTATCGCCTGTTTGACGAGGAGGAGGTGACGTTTGCCGGGCTTTGCGAAACGCATTGGCAACGGACGCGGGCTCGAAGCGGTGGACTCTGTCTGTTGATCGGTGGCACGAGCGACGTTCCATCACCCACTGCCCAGCACATCGCGGCAAACCCCGCACGTCCGTAGCCCGCCGCGCCAGCTAGGGCGCCCTGGGTACACGCCCCACCATCCACCGCCCCGCGTACCAACGTTCCCACATCCGCGGCGCCCGTCCATATCACGCTCAATGCCATGCCCCCTTGATTTGGAATCGAACCACGTCCAAATGAACGTTCCATCCCGGCGTCGATCGAGGTGGCGGAACGGTTTCTCGC
>JBJHCD010000584.1:0-4570 GCA_050485845.1 Pirellulaceae bacterium
CTCCTACTCGTAGTTCGCGAGGATCACTCGGCCCCATCGACCGAGTACGAGTACGAGTACCGCGATGCTGAGTACGAGTACAAGAGGGTTGTGGGTAACGCAAACCGAACGAACACTGAAAACTGAAAACTGCCCCCGAACCTTATCCCCAGAGTCCTTCCAGCTGCTGCTTGTCAGAAACCCCCAGCGGATACTGTTCGCTAAACGGGTGATTGGCGATGCCGGCGAGTTGTCGCAGCGCTAAATGGATATGCTCGGGCCGAATGCGAATCCCCTGTTCGCTGTCCGGATCCAATGTCCGCGGATCGACGGGAGTCGTGAACTGCCCTTCGTCCGTGGCGCCGATCACCCGGTTCCCTCGAATCCCATGCCCCAAGAACATGGCGGAACCGATGGACCAGTGATCCTTGCCGTTTCCCGAGTTGTAATTCGGCGTCCGCCCCATCTCGCTCTGCACAATCACGACCAACTTCTCACGAATCTGCAATTCATCGGCCCGGCGAAGCAGGTAGGCAACCCCCGCCAGCAACTCGGGAATCAGCTTCATCTGATCGGCGTCGTTATTGGCATGACTGTCGAACTGGCCGATATTCAGATTGGCCGAAACGCAAACGCCCGCCTTGAACGACACCAGAGCGATTTCGGCCTGCCGGGCCAAGCGATCCTTCGGCAATTCCTTGGGGATCAGTGGCGTGACCCGCTGCAGGGCTTTGGAATTGAATTGAGCGGCATACAGCATGTTCTCGCTCCGCTCGACACGCGGCAATCGAGGCTGCCCGCCGCGCGCTTCGTAATGCTCCGCGAGCGTCCGCTCGATCCGGTCCAACGCAAAAGGATCATGGTATGGCGAACGCTCATTGCCGCCGATGGCATCCGCATTGGCAATTCGCTGCAGCGACGGCAAGTAGGGAACTCGGGACATCGCCACCAGGTTCCCCGTGACCGAATAGTTGCCGAAGGTCAAGAACGCCAGCGGACAACTCGGCCCGCGGCAGGCTGCCACCAGCGCGGCAAACGTCGGGTAGGCCAAGCTGTCTAGCTTACCGGTTGCCATGTAGCGTGAAGCAGGAGCATGATTGTCGACCGAATAGTCCAACCCATTGACGGTTAGTAACTCGTCACCAAACTCCTCGAAGAATTCTTCGTTGGGAAGACCTCCCTGAGCATGCTCCTTGATCGGGGCGAACCGATGTGCCCCTTTCGTCAGAATATCCCCTTCTTCGTACAAGCGATTGATTCCGCCGACTCCCTTGGGGTCCATCAAGTAGGTTGTGTCCCAACCGCCGGAAGCGTTGACCACCACGTAAAAGGGGCCATCATACGGCTGATCCTCGTTCCCATCGGCGGATCGCGCATTGTTCGAAAGCTGAGGAACCGCGAGCCCCAAGCCGGCCAGACCGCAGACCTTCAGCAGGTCGCGTCGATCGTGTCTCATCGCCCTCTTCTCCTTCGCTGCGCCTCAAGGTTCCGATCGGGATGGAATGAATACCCCACCCAGTGGGACTTCCGCTCGAGTTGGCCGGAAATTCCAGCCAATCCCACCACAGACTGACTATTCGTAAAGAAACTCCGGCCGCCGCAGCAGATAGGTTACCACGGCCCGCCAAGCTCGGATGGTGTAATGGGGATCGTCCGTCAGTGCCCCACCTTGACGGCAAGACCAGGCTTCCCGCCGATCGAGCCCGTCTTGCTGCTGGGCCTCGGCCACAATGTCGGAAAACAACTCGGCCGTCCGCCGCACATCGGGAGATTCCGGTGGGTCGTCGCTCCCGAGAATTCGCTGATGCAAATATGCCGCAGCCTCTCGGATCGACTGGTCCCCTTCCGGCGTTCCCGGTAAGACGTCCGGTTCAATGCTCGGAAACAGCAATCGCTGGTCGCGAGGTCGCGCGAAATCGAGGGCGACATGCCGGCAAGCGACGTCGTTGGACATGATTCGTTGGATGGCCCCCATCGCGCCGCTAGGATCAGACGCCCGTTGGGTCACCTCCTTTAAATCGATGCCGCCGTACAGCATTGCCAGCTCATCATTCAAACGATCCCACTTCTCGCCGAAGACGGCGGCGATTTTCCGCTCTAGTTGCTCGGGAGCCAGCATGCGGACTAGTCCGATATCCTCGAGTTCGGCTTCCCGGCAGGGGTCCTCAATCACACTGGCCAACCCATCGGCTCGATAAAAGTCGGAGAGAATCCAAGCCTTAAACACCTCTTTCAGATTGAATCCACCGACGGCAAACTCGGCCGCAATTCGCTCGGTCTCCCGCTGCTGCTCCAGGTGGGCCCGCAATCGGGCCGAGTACCGAGGATCTTCGAAATCTTCGGGAGGGAGCGACACGGGGCGACCGGTCAAGATGTAATAGACATGTTCGACCATCGCCACGGCGAATCGAGGATCTTCAGCCGTTCGTTCGCCGAGCCACTGCAGTGCCCGCCAACGTTCCGGCTCCGGCAATGGCTCTCCTTCGAAACCGGGAGCGAACATGTCGGTGAACCAACCCTCTTTGCGTTTTCCGTAGAGGGCCAAGTTGGTGTTGAACCGCCAGTAGTCTTGGAACAACCCGGCGACGGGATCGAGCGTTCGATGGCAGACAACGCAATCGGCGGCCTGCATCGTGGGAATCGGATACTCGGCCGTGACCGCCGCCGCATCCGAAACTCGGGCCGCCAGGGCCAACACATCGACGCCCAGGAAGTGCTGGTAGTACATCCTCGCTCGAAGCCGATTGCGGTTCGTCTCCGTGGTCGGGTAGCGAGCCAGATAAAGAAAGGTGCTCAACATCCCGGCATGCGGATAGAAGCCGGTGGGAGAGTCCTGATACTCCGCCTTGTTGCGTCCCTGGAGGGCCTGAAGTTTCACCGGGATGTATTCGAATGGATCGTCGGGGTCGGCAAACCGCGAACGAACTTCGTCGAAGATCCCGTATCCTCGAGCCGTATAGGGAGAGACCAGGATGTAGTCGGCGGTTACGATTTCCGTGAAGGGACGATCCTCGCGAACGATGTATTCGATCAGCTTCATCGGTTCGTCGAGCAGGGCTCGGCGGTAATCGTTCGCGATCTTGTAACCAGCTCGTTCCCGCTCCCGTTCGTCTTCGATATGGCTGAGGTCTGCTTTCTGGTACCAGAGGCGAGAATCCTCGAAATGCTCGTACGAAAGCGCCGTCACTTCCGGGTTGTCTTCCACGGCCGCGATCAAGAAGATGTCGTTGAATCCCTCGCGTAACCGGTCGAAGAACGCCTCCTGGTTCATGACTTCGTCGAGGATCTCCGGCAGGGCATCCTGACCGTCGCGAGAAACAGCCGCAAGTTCCGACTCGGTCGGCAGTCGGCCGGCCAGCGACAAGGTCGCTCGGCGAAGCAACCGAGGGGCATCCAGCATTCGGACACCGTCAAACAGCGGCGTGGCCGCCAAATTCTCAAGATCGAGTGGGCTGACACTTTCCGCCTGCTTCAGCCGCCGAACCAACTCGGCCAACAACCGGTAGTCCGACGAATCCCGCTGGAGAACCGCCTCCCCTCCATGATCCAGTTCGCCGATCACTTTCCGCAGCAACCGCGACTCCCCCTCGTCATCGGCCATTGCCAAGGGGATCAAAGCCGCCAGGTTTTGCCGAATGGACTCTGCTCGCTCCTCGCTCTCCACTCTCCGCGGATCGACCAGAATCAGTTGGCTCTCTTCGGCATCTCCTCCGCGCCGATGGCAGCTCAAGCACTTCCGCGACAAGACCTTGGTCCAGAGGCTATCGGCCAACGACGCCTCCATGCCGATTACGCATCCATCGGAAGCGGGTTGTGCAGGCTCATCGGCAACCGCAAGGGAGGCGAACGCCACTCCCAACAGAAAGGTCGAGCCAAGAAGTCGCGTGGCCGAGATCATGAAGTTCCCCCCTTCATTCCATGCCGGCATTCTCGGCGACCACCACGCGAGAAAAATCGGGAGACGGCCGAGTTGGGGTATGTCGGCGATGTACCGATACGGCCCAAAGGATCGAGAATGACAAACGGAGCTACGGGGGGGGAGAGAAGACGAATCTTCCTCCCCTCACCCCCGGTAAGACCGTGGCCCCAGAATCAGCCCGCGCTGGTAAACGTTGCCGAGCAGCGCGCTAATCGAGTTCAAACTCGAATTCGTTCCGTTGGCCCTTGACGACGGAACGAGTCAAACCCGATTCGGCCGGGTTGGCGTATTTCTCGGGCAATAGCTCCTTGCCCAGCTTTGCGGTGTCTCCACGAGCGGCTGCTTCCATCATGGCTCCGTAATCGGCGGAAGCGGAGGGATCTTCACCGCTGATGGCGCCGCCGCCCCCCCCTCCAGGCTCGAACTTCGAGATACTGATGGCGTAATCTCCCGGAACGGCTCCATCGTCCTTGCGGAACGTGGTCAACCGAAAGTTGCCCGAAGAATCTGTCTTGCCACTCGCGGATCTCCCATCCTCGACGGTGGCATGAAACGTCACTTTCGCATCCGTCACGGGGTCTCCTCGAAAGGTCACTCGGCCCCGAACCTCCACCGGATCCCCCAGCCCGGATCCACCACATCCGGCGAGCATCACCACCAGGGCCCCGAAAC
>JBJHCD010000585.1:0-4558 GCA_050485845.1 Pirellulaceae bacterium
GAGAGAGGGGGAGAGAGAGGGAGAGAGTTGCTTGAGGGCTTCACGAGTTGCTTCCGGCAGAGAGGTGCTCACAACTTCTCCGCGAGGAGTTAACTGAAACATCAGTTCCGTTCCCATCAGCGGCGCGACGGTCTCCGCCAACTGTCGGGCGGGGCCGCGAAGAGGGTCGGAAGACGCCGAATCGTAGAGGATCGTGTCCCCGCCATCCGCGGGAATCACGCGGAGGCGAATCGACTCGAGCGTTTGCCGAATCGACATTTCACCCGACTCGGAGACCGATTCGACGAGCCATCCGAAGGTGAAGTCCGACTCCAGTCGCATGCGGAATGTTCGAGGATCAAGCGTGGTGATGGTGTCGGTCGCTTGCCGAAGGGTGAGCTGAAGCGTTGTCTGCTCGGCAAGCTCCCACCGAGGTGTCAGACCAGGAGTTGCCGCAGAATCTTGCTCCCGAGTTTCGCGCTGTTCCGACTCTTGTTGCTCAGCCTCTTGTAGCTCCGCCTCTTGTTGCTCCGCCTCTTGTAGCCCCGCCTCCTGTTGTTCCGTCCCTTGTTGTTCTGGGACCGGAAGCTCGGCCTGCTGGCCGAAAGCCGGCCCGGGAAGGAGGAGGATGGCAAGAGCCACCAGCAGGCGGGAAATGGTTGGTCGAGCGGGAGATGGGGCGGGTGACTTGGTCATGGCCGATCGCTTTTGGGGAGCTATGCGAAGGAGAAGCGACTGAAACTACAGGGTGAAGGATTCCCCCGGCTGAACCACAATCGGTTCGGCCTTTGTCTTGGCTCGCACCAGGCCCGCCCAGGCATCGGCATCCTGCTCAATCGGAGGCCAGGTGTTGTAATGGGACGGTGCGACTCGTCGAGCTTGAAGCATCTGCACGGCCCGCACGGATTCCTCCGGACCCATGGTGAAGAGGTCGCCGATCGGGAGGACGGCGAGGTCAATGCCCAGTTCACCGATCAGCTGCATGTCGGAAAAGAGGCAGGTATCGCAAGCGAAGTAGATGGTTCCATCGGACAAGTGGAGTACGAAACCGGAGGGATTGCCTCCGTAGGACCCATCCGGAAGTTGGGAGCTGTGGAAGGCCAAGGTCATTCGTACTTTGCCGAAGGGGAGCTGCGTGGTTCCCCCGAGATTCATCCCGATTGCGTTGCTCACGCCGTGATTCTTCGCCAGCCATTCGCTGATTTCAAAGGGGCAAACGACCGTCGCCCGGCAGCGATTCGCGATAGAGGCGGCATCGGCGATATGGTCGAAGTGGCCATGGGAGATCAGGATAACGTCGGCATCCACCTGCTCGGCCTTTTGTGGGGCCGTGGGGGAATCATTGAGGAACGGATCGAGCAGAATTCGGTGTCCTTCCGTCTCGATCAGCCAGCAAGCGTGTCCGAGCCAGGTCATTTTCGTCTTGGTCTGGGTGTCCGTCGTCATCCTGATGTTCCTCCTCGGTGTGGCAAGTGGACAGGTTACGTCCCGTGACGCGCGGCACGCCCCTTCGGGGCGCCGAATGAATTGTGAGGGAATGCCTCGGGGGTCGTGAGCGTGTTCGAGTTTTCAACTTGAGCGACGTTTTTCGTGATTCATTTGCGGCCGAGCAGTCGATTCATGTTTCGTTTGTAATCCTCCACGCCGGGTTGGCCATAGGGGTTGATGCCGAGCAGACGGCCCTCCACGACGGTGGCCAGCATCAGCATTTGCAGCAATTGGCCGATGGAGGCTTCGTCCACGGCGGGGAGGCGAAGGTCGACGGTCGGCCGCTGGGCCGCGTGAAGGGCTTCGTTGGTCCCTTGGATGGCCGCCGCCATGATGTCCGGTACGGACTTTCCCGCCAGGTCGTTCAGTCCGTCTTGATTGAGTTCGCTGGAAGGAACCTGCAGGGGATCGGTGCGCCACTGCTCGACCATGACGTTCGTCACCAGTTTGTCGCGGCGTCCCTCTTGGTGCTGCTGCTGCCGCGAGTGCAGGTCGCGCGTATTGACCGTGGTGATCGGTGTCGCGCCGACTTCTCCCTTGCCCAGGCTTTCGGCCAGGAGCTGGTCGTACCAGAGCCCGACTGCTTCGAGTGCCTTGGCCCAGACCGAGAGGATTCGGACGTTCGCCCCTTGCCGCTCGGCCAAGTGGCATGCCGCCACATAGTCCAAGACGACATTGCTGCCCGGCGCGGCCGAACGAAAGTGCTCGTTCATGGCAATCGCCCCTTCCAGCAGGGAGATCACGTTGATTCCCAGCACGGCACCTGGGAGGATTCCGACCGACGAGAGGACGGAGAATATCAATACAAAGACATCCTGGACGGGGAGGACATAACCGAAGCCGAGTTCTCGACAGATATCGGATAATCTCCCAGAAGCACAAGATACCGTAAAGACGAGTTTGGGCAGGGCTTCTTCTCCGGCCGAATCGCGAAGTGCCTGGAGGAACAACCGAAAAGCGAGGGCGGTTTCCAACGTCCCGCCGCTCTTGCTGATCACGATCAGTCCCCAGCGATCTTCGATTGTCGAGGTCGTGGAACCCGCTCCGGCCCGAGCGGGGCGAAGTAAGTGCAGCAGGCCCTGCAGGGCGTCGTTGTCGACGTTGTTCCCTTCAAAGTACATTCGAGGCTTCCCGCCTCTTTCCGCTCGAGTCAATTCATTGAAGTAGGGTTGGCAGCAGCTTTCTAGGAGCGCCCGAGCACCCATGTAGGAACCGCCGATTCCGAGCACGACGACTCGGTCCACGCTGTCCTGCATCTGTTTGGCAATTTGCAGAACCTGCCCCAGTTCACTCCCCTCGCGGTGTCGCCGATAGGTTTCCAGCATCTGTTCGGGGAGCCGGATGAATCCATGGTCCAGCGGTTGTTTCTCAGCGGGAATTTCCCCGGACGCGTACAGACCCTCGTCGATCTCGAGGATCTCCTTCTGGATCTCCTGCAGACGTGGAGCCAGGTTGTTCCAGTCCGACGTGGTAACTCCACTACCAGGGATGAAAAGACCTGCCGGGTCGAATGAAAGAGGGTTCATCGGTTTCCTACCGCCAAACGGAAAAAAAGGAGAGTGTCCATCGGAGACAGAGGCAGAAGGGACGCCTCGGCGAGGCCATTCCCCAACGCTGAATCGATGGGGCCCCCACTTTGATCACCTTAGCGAAGTCCTGGCCGTTTCGCCAGCGAGGGGTGCTTCGGCCCTGGGGGACGTTGGGGAGCAAGTGTTGCCATGGAGATGGAGAATGAATGTGAAAAAGCATGAACCGGCGACGGGCGGACTTTGAGGAAAAGTACTCGGTCCTCGGGTGTTGAGCGAGGTCGGCGAAGTGGGCGAGGCGAACAGCGACTCGGCAATCAGCGACTTGCTGAGCATTCGCCATTGTGGGGGGGCGGACCTTGTGTCTGGGCCTCAATATGTTAGGACAGGGCCGTTTACCGCGACGCGTTCGGATTCTCATGGCGTGGTCGCTCCCAGTTCGGTTTTCGCCAGCGATTGGTTCGTCCGCTTGGCTGTACCGCAGTGTCTTTCCTGGGAGTGACAAGGTTTCCATGGGGTCGGGCACGACGGCACCTAGACGACGGCTATTGTTGAGGGAGTGATCCACGCGAATGAACATCCACGATCTGACCCGCGAATTGCAGGTAAAGAACGATTCGAAAATTGTGATGCTGGTGGCGGACGGACTGGGAGGGTTGCCGCTGTCGCCCGGAGGGATGACCGAGTTGGAGAAGGCTCGGACTCCCTACTTGGACGGGATGGCTCGGCGTGGCGTGCAGGGGGCCAGTATTCCCGTCTTACCCGGCATCAGTCCGGGGAGTGGACCGGGACATCTGGGGCTGTTTGGTTACGATCCCCTGCAGTACAAGATTGGCCGGGGGGCTCTCGAGGCGACGGGGATTGGTTTTTCCTTGGAAGCGAACGATGTCGCGGTTCGCTGCAATTTCTGCACGCTGGACGGTGAAGGCAACATTTCCGACCGCCGCGCGGGCCGGATTTCGACCGAGGAGGCGGCGCCGCTGGTGGAGCGGTTGAAGTCGGTGAAGATCTCGGGAGTGGAGGTCTTTGTGGAGCAGGTGAAGGAGCATCGATTCGTGGTGGTCTTTCGCGCGCCTGGCTTGGGAGATCGAGTGGCGGACACGGATCCTCAGGCGACGGGTGTTCCTCCGCTGGCTCCCAAGGCGATCGATGAGGCGAGCCAGCGGACGGCGGAGGTGGCAAGCGAGTTCTTGCGGCAGGCCAAGGGAATCCTGGCGGACCATCCCAAGGCGAATTTTCACACCATGCGCGGTTTTGCCGCCAAGCCGGACTTGCCGAGCTATCAGGAAGTGTATGGGCTGAAAGCAGCGGCGATTGCCGTCTATCCGATGTACAAGGGACTCGCTCGGCTGGTCGGCATGGATATCGTGGGAGAGGCCCAGACGCTGGCCGATCAGGTGGATGTGTTGGCGGAGAAGTGGAATGATTACGACTTCTTTTTCCTGCACTTCAAGTACACCGACAGCACGGGCGAGGATGGAAACTTTGACGCGAAGGTCCAGCGGATCGAGGAGTTGGACAACATCATGCCTCGGATTGAGCGACTTCGTCCGACGGTCCTGATC
>JBJHCD010000586.1:0-4554 GCA_050485845.1 Pirellulaceae bacterium
GAGTAGGAGTACGAGTAGGAGTACGAGTAGGAGTAGGAGTAGGAGTAGGAGTAGGAGTAGGAGAACGTGTAGGAGAATTCTTGGGAACTCGGCGTTTGAGTGCTAGACGGCGAAGCGTTTGATCAGGGTGACTTCGTTTCCCTGGTCATTGAACTGAACCGAATCCATGAAGGTTCTCATCAAGACCAGCCCGCGTCGCCCCTCTTGGTCGACGCCTTCCTTGGGGAAGATCTCGGCGACTCGAAATCCCGCTCCCTCGTCGCGGATCAACAGTCGAGCTTCCCGTCGTGATACCTGAACATGAACGAAGACCTTGCGGTCGGCGAACGGCAATTCCCGGCATCGCTGCTGGATCCGTTGCAGGCGGTTCGCCCCCAACTCGCGCAATTCGGCCGAGGTCAGTTCGAGATTTCCATGCAAGATGGCGTTCAGTACCGCTTGCTCCAAAGCCACCCCTAGCTGCAGTTGCCCGGTCGGGTCCGAGAGCCCCATGCCGTTGAGCATCTGTTGGACGAGGGCGACGAGAGGCTTGACCAAGTCGCAATCGTTCTCCAAATCAAACTCGAACTGCGTGCTTCGAGAACAATCGATCAGGCGCTCGTAGGTTCTGTCGGCTTGAGCGAGCGCGGCAATGTCCTGGACGGTGTCGAGCAGTTTATCGGCGAGCTGACTCTTGGGGACATAACTGGCGGCGCCTTGGGCCAAGGCCTCCGAGGCCGTCTGTTCGCTGCCATGGGCGGTCATCAAGATCACGGCAATCCGAGGATAATGAAGCCGTAAGTGGGTCACCAGTTGCAGACCATCCACCTTGGGCATTTGGAGGTCGGTGACGACGATATCGGGCAGCTGCTGCTTGACCATCGAGATCGCCTCCTCACCATCGCCGGCGAACCGCAGTTCCAGATTGGCGTCCTCCTCCAGCAGACTCCCCGCCAGGCGACGATCCATCTCCGCATCGTCCACGACCAGTATTTTCGGCATTGCCCGCACCCTCCCCCATCGACAACTGGAACACGTCGCCACTCGGTCTACCTCGCGCCTGGTTCGGAGAACAAAGACGCTCCCCCCCTTCGCCGGAGGAAGTTCGGCAACCGCCTTGCCAGCCTAACGCGTTCCCCACCAAAACACAATGCGCGCCCCTGCCTTCGGGCTGGCTATATGCTGCAATCGGCTGGAGTTTGCCGCAAGCCTCTTGTCCGGCACCGAAGGAGAAATTGTCGGGCACCGAATGCGAAAAAGACCCGATCCGAGGAAAATCGTGTTTGCGATGCCACTCGCGGAAGTGTTATAAGAATCGTTACGCCCCCTGTTACTTCCCGCTCGTCGGTGGGTCATATTTTGAGGTGTGATGGTCATGAGGATGCCCGCTTCCCTTCGGATTCCGCGAATCGGTCACCGATGCCGAGCTGCTCGGTTGTCGCTTGAAGGGCACTCAGTCGGTGCCGGTCGAGTCCCAGGCCCCAGGGCGATTCTGCTGCTGTTGACCTTCTTGCTCCCGATTGCCCTTCCGGGCGGGCTCATGCCAAGGGGATTCGCTCAGGAGGGAGCCATCTCGCAGGAGGAAGAGGACTTTTTTGAAACGCAAATTCGCCCCCTGCTCTCAGGGCATTGCATGGAATGCCACGGCTCGGACGTGGCCAGCGGGGACCTCCGGCTCGATTCGCTGGAGGGAATGCTTCAGGGGGGCGAGAACGGACCGGCTCTGGTTCCCGGCGATCCGCAGGCCAGCTTGCTCTGGCGGGCGCTCCGGCACGATGCGGATGCACCCGTGCAGATGCCGCCGGACGAGCCCTTGGGAGAAAAGGAGATTGAGCAAGTGGAGCGGTGGATTGCGGCCGGGGCCCCCTGGCCCCGCAGCGAAGCATCGCCGATTGTCAGCGAAAAGAAACATTGGGCCTTTCAGCCGCTGAACCGCCCGACACCCCCGGTCGATCCCACCTCTTGGTCGCGCGGACCGATCGACCGGTTCATCGCCGCTCAACATCGCGAGCGAGGCTTGCAGCCCGTGGAACGGGGGGATCGCCGAGTGCTGATCCGCAGGGCGACATACGACCTGACGGGGCTTCCACCTTCGGCCGAGGAAGTTCAAGAATTCGTGGACGATCCGCGTCCGGACGCATTCGAACGTCTCGTGGACCGGCTCCTGGCCTCGCCTCAATACGGCGAGCGTTGGGGCCGGCATTGGCTCGACCTGGTTCGATATGCCGATACGGCCGGAGACGATTCGGACTACCCCATCCCCCAGGCCCACCTCTACCGGGATTACGTGATCGATGCCTTCAACGCCGATCTCCCCTACGATCAGTTTCTCCATGAACAACTGGCCGGAGACATTCTCGCCCAGGAAGTCTCCGGAGCGGAATATAACCGGCGTCTGATCGCCACTGGGTTTATCGCGCAAGCGAAACGGATCGGCACGCACGAACTGGAAGGAATGCACTTGATCATCGAGGACACCCTGGCCACGGTCAGTTCCGTGATGCTGGGGCTGTCGATTCGATGTGCCCGTTGCCACGACCATAAGTACGATCCGATTACGCAGAAGGACTACTACCGTCTGTACGGTTTTTTCGCCAGCACCCAGTATCCATTTCCAGGGGGGGAGGAGCTGAGAAAGCAGACGCATTTCGCTTCCCTCCAGCCCCTCGATCAACCCCTCGATCTTCACGAAGATTCCGAGCAGAACTCGACCACCGAGGCGGCTGCCGCTCAGGAGGCGGCCGAGTCCGATGCCGAGACGCCGAGTGACAGTCTGGAGGCATTGTTTCGGACGGCCTACGCCGTGCAGGAACGCGAGCCTTTGGATGTTCCCCTGCAAAAGGACGGCAATCCTCGCCGAACCGGTGAAGTGGTTCCCCGAGGAGTCCCGCGAGTGCTGGACGGGGAACCGCTGGAGATTCCCGAAGGAACCAGCGGCCGACTGCAGTTGGCCAACTGGCTGACCGATCGGGCCGGCCACCTCTCGGCCCGTGTCATGGTGAATCGCATCTGGCAGTTTCATTTCGGCAAGCCCCTGGTCGACACGCCGTCGGATTTCGGTTTTCGGGGCGCCCCTCCCACTCACCCGGAACTGCTCGATTGGCTGGCCGTGGAATTGATGGAGTCGGAGTGGTCGATCAAGTCGCTCCACCGGCAAATCATGCTCTCGGAGACCTACCAGCTGGCTTCGCGGAATGACGTATCCATGGCCGAAAAGGATTCCGGCAACCAGTCTTACTGGCGATTCGACCGGCGTCGCCTGGATGCCGAAGAGGTGCGCGACACGATCCTGCTGCTCAGCGGATCCCTCGACCTGTCCCGACCCGGACCGCACCCCTTCCCCGAACCATCCAAATGGCGGTTCACCGCCCATCACCAATTCAATCAGGTCACCTATCCTTCCGACCATCGTAGCGTCTACCTCATGGTGCAGCGTCTGCATGCCCATCCGTTCCTCAAGCTTTTCGATGGACCGGATGCCAGCCTATCGACCGCTCGCCGCGACCGTTCCACCGTCCCCCTGCAAGCACTCTTTCTGCTGAACAACGAATTCATCCATCGCGAGTCAGCTCGATTCGCCGAAAGACTCATCGGTCTCAACGAGGATCCCGAGGAAAGGGTTCAACAAGCCTTCTTCCGGACCTTGTCGCGACCGGCCAGTGATTTCGAACTGGCCCGAAGTTTGGAATTCATCGCGGAATACGAAGTGGCTTTGTGGCAGGAGGGGGTCGAGTCGCATCGGATCGAGCAGGAGGCCTGGGCCGGCTTTGCCCGGACCCTACTGGCCGCGAATGAATTGATGTTCGTGGAGTAATTAGATTGTTCAGTAAGTCATTCGCCGAGCAGGATGTTCGTCGAGAAAGATGTTCGTTGAGCAGGATGCTTGTCGAGAAAGATGTTCGTTGAGCAGGATGCTTGTCGAGAAAAATGATGTCACCGATCCCCCATGGGAGCAGTTCTGATGAGCCAACCACGCCCTACCCATCAGCTTGGTCGCCGAGCATTTCTGGGCTGTTCGGGCGCCCTGGCGGCCCTTTCCGCCAGCGAGGGACTCTTGCATGGCCCGCTGTCGCTTGCCGCCCAATTGCACGATGGCCATCCGCTGGCTCCGAAGCCGGGACACTTCGCTCCGCGAGCCAAGCACCTGATACTTTTCTTTTTCACGGGTGGACTTTCCCACGTTGATACTTTTGACTACAAGCCGAAACTGCAGCAGGATGATGGAAAGGAGATTTCGGGGGCCAGCCGTCCGCTGAAGGGGTCGCCCTGGAAGTTCCGGCCTTATGGCGAGTGTGGGAAGATGGTCAGCGATCACTTTCCGCACGTCTGGTCGATGGTGGATGACTTCTGTTTTCTGCACACGGTTCGCGGGGACTCGGCGGGCCATTCCGCCGCCACGCTCGGCATGTTGACCGGTTCCATCACCTTTCCGATGCCCAGTCTGGGGGCCTGGATCAGCTACGGGCTCGGGACGTTCAACACGAATCTCCCACCGTACGTCGTCCTGGCGGCCAAGGAACCCTACACCGCTTATCTCGCCTGGGACTCCGGTTTTCTTCCCCCCTATCATAAGGG
>JBJHCD010000587.1:0-4553 GCA_050485845.1 Pirellulaceae bacterium
GGCATGGGAAGAGCGATGGTCGAGACGGACCACCAACGTGTCCGCTCCGGTCACCGGTTCGGCGAATGTGAAGACCGCCTGGCGATTGACCGGTTGATTGTGCCCATCCACGGCCCATCCGTTGCGTGAGTGGCCGTCGATTGCCTTCTCAATTTCATAGCCCGACTGGGAAAAATCCGCCTCCGCCTTGGCGATTTCGACGGCCGTCGCCTCTTCCTCGCCCCGCACGACCTCGACCTCGACGCCGGTCAAGACAAAATTACCATTGATTCTCGAGAGGCTGCCGTTGACGAGACTGGGGTGGGTCAGGACCTCGAGTCGCAGTCCGGTGATCGGATCGCCGCTGGTCTTGACCCGCAGGACGTAGGTATCGTGGTCCGGGTTTTCACCGCTGCTGAGAATGGAGTCGTCCTCCAGCAATTCGAGTGTCGTTCCATCGGTCGTGTTCAGCTCGGAAGGACGAACGACCTGCCAGGACGATTCTCCGGCCGCGATCTTCGTTCGCATCTCCGCTTCCCATTCAGCCTGAGCGGCCGAAAGTTCCGAGGAGGGAGCATCGATCTGACGTTCGAGCTCCGCGATACGCCGATCGACCTCGGCCACCTCCTGTTCCTGCTCCGCCGTGGGAACCGGGGTCTGAGTCTGTCGTCCCACCGCCCGTTCTTCGATGTCCGCGAAGAAGGCGCCGAACCGGTAAAAATCTCCAATCGAGATCGGGTCGAACTTATGATCATGGCACTCGCTGCAGCCGAGCGTGATGCCCAGCCAGATCACGCCCGTGTTGCGGACGCGGTCGGCGAGGTACTTCGCGGTGTATTCCTTCGGTTGCGCTCCCCCTTCTTCCGTCGTCTGCAGCAAGCGATTGTATCCCGAGGCGATACGTTGTTCCCGAGTCGCATTGGGAAGGAGGTCCCCCGCCAATTGCTCGATCGTGAACTGGTCGAAGGGCTTGTTCTGATTGAACGCATCAATCACATAGTCTCGGTACAGCCAGACGTCGCGGTGATTATCGCTATGGTATCCGGCCGTGTCGGCGTAGCGGACAACGTCCAACCAATACATGGCCATCCGTTCGCCGTATTGAGGTGACGCGAACAAGTCATCCACCAGCCGGCCATACGCCATGGAGGAATCGTCGTTCAGGAACGCCTCCACCTGCTCGGGAGTCGGGGGCAAACCGGTAAGGTCGAAGGCAAGTCGCCGGATCAGTGTCCGTTTGTCGGCGTCCGGGGAAGGCTCGATCCCCAGCTCATCCCAACGTTGCATGAGAAAATGATCGATCGGATTACGCACCCAACTCGGGTCACTCACCTCGGGAACCGGATGGCGGATGGGAGGCAGGAACGACCAATGGTCTTCCCAGGCTGCTCCCTCATCGACCCATCGTCGCAGTAACTCGACCTGACGCTCTGAAAGCGACTTGGGTGAACTGGGAGGGGGCATCTGCTGGTCGGGATCATCCGACAAAATCCGGCGGATCAGTTCACTATCCTCGGCGCTCCCAGGGACCAAAACGCCATGGTCGAGAGCCCCTTCCCGTGTGTCGAGACGCAGGCCGGCCTCGCGATGTCCTTCATCCGGACCATGGCAGGCGAAGCAGTAATCGGAAAGGATCGGTCGAATATCCCGATTAAAACGAATCTCCTCCCCGCCTATCTCTGTCGCGGAGGTGAAAACGGAGACGGCACACGTCAGGAGCAGAAACGAAACGTAGGGGACGGGAACTGCGAAGAAGGAGTGATATCGATTCATCCACATCTTTCCGAAGCACGGCAACTGGAGGGAGGGAACAACGGGAGGGCGGGCGGAGGACCGAAAAGTGAGAAGCGTCAGAAAACGAAATCGAATACGAATACGAATACTTCTCGGCTCGGGGCTCCCCCGTGAAAAATAACTCGTCCACAAGGGGCGCGAACGAGAGGTGGGGCGATCATCTTTCGTGTCGTTGGTTTTCGTGTCGCCTCAATTCGTTCCAAAGTCCCAGCGGCCACTGGATTAGCGACCACGGTACTAGCGGAACGGCGAGCACGACAATCACGGCCGGGTCCCCATCAAGGGAACTTTTCAGGGCCGACGGGGCGACCCTCTCTACCTTCCGATACCTTCAGCATGGCGAAAAGAGGACCGAGAATCAAGTGGATTCACACCCCCCAACCCCACAACGTCCATGGCGGAATACGCCCCCGCTGGGTCCCTGACGGGGGAAGGACCTTCCAATAAATCCAAGAAACAGGTTCGACGACGGTGAGCCAGTTTGCGATACGGAAGATTTCGGCTCCGTTGCCCAAGTGTCGCTTGCAGCGTGGAAAGAGTCGTTTGACATCGGCCACTCATGCGAGGCTAACTATTTCGGCTGGATTTCGTCAGATGGTCGCGGATGAGCAGTACTTGAGGCGGTTTGGCGGCGAAGGGATTCCGCGCGCCTTCCGATCGGTTCGACTTAGGTTCGACGAGTCAAGGCGGTGTCCTCCGGCCGACATTTCCCCGATAATTTTCATCACGCGGGAGCTTCGCGAATTCGTATGCCCTTTGCGGGCATCCCTTCGTGGAGAACGATCACAAACGTTCCTGTCGCCACGTGACAATCTCCCTTCCGAGACTCGGCGGGATCGTTCCTTGAGAAGGGAAGAGCCGATGGAGGAAGAGCGGATGCTTGTCAATTGGAAACCGACCAGGGCCCCAGCGGGGGCAAGACTTTCCGATCACTGCTGGATATCCAGCTCGGTCCTTGGGTGCATTCTCTGCCTTGGCTGGGGAATTGCCGTGGAAGGGCCCAGGCTCCTGGGACAGGAGCCTGAAGCGGCCGACCAGGCCGACCAGGCCGACCAGGCCGCGCCAGCCACAGTCCAAGATGCCCGAGAGGAAACGCCGGCTCCGTTGGAGCTGAGCCCTCCTGCGGATAATGCGAACCAGCCACCGCCTCGGGACGAGCTTCCTCCCCCCGCGGTTCCGGCCGATGACCAGCCGGAACCGGCCCCCGAGGCGGAGGCGGCGGAGACAGAGATTGCGGAGGATCCCCCCGCTCCACTGATCGATGAGGAATTGCGACGGCAGTTGGACGAGGCCGAGGGGCCCATTCCACTGAACCGAGGCCCGGTTCATGAGGCGTTCGCTGAACCGTATTCCCACGATCCCGAGGCGGGGATTATCGTTCCCGAGGCTCCGCCGGAACCGATTGAGGAGATTCCGCCGGAAATTGGTCCGGAGGACTCCGATCTAGTCTGGTTTCCGGGGTACTGGGGCTGGGATGCCGAGCTGGAACAGTATCTGTGGGTGGGTGGCTCTTGGAGACGGCCTCCCCCCTATCGCCGCTGGCTGCCGGGTTATTGGCATGAAGTGGATCAAGGTTGGCAATGGGTGCCGGGAACTTGGGTGGAAGGTCAGTCGCAACAGTTGGAGTATCTCCCGGAGCCTCCCGAGAGTCTGGAGATGGGTCCAACCGCGGAAGCTCCATCGGATGAGCATATCTGGATTCCAGGATGCTGGATGTGGCAGCAGCAGCGTTATGTCTGGAGGCCGGGCTACTGGTCTCGGGGACATGCGAATTGGGTTTGGATGCCTCACCGCTACATCTGGACTCCTTATGGCTGCGTCTTCGCGCGAGGTTACTGGGATTATCCCATCGCGAGGCGTGGTTGGCTGATGGCTCCGCACTTCTTCCCGTATCGCCGCGCTGGATTTTTGTTCTCCCCGTTTGCTCCGACGGCGTTTATCGCGCCGGGGAACCTATTCGGCTTCGGCAATTTTTGGATCTGGCCCTCGTATCGGCATTACTTCTTCGGAAACTATTTCGGCCTCGTGGGTCGGCATCCGGGATTGATGCCTTGGCATCAGTTTCATGGCTCACGCCGAGGTTTCGACCCGCTTTTCTGGGATCAGGGACGGCGGTACCCAGGAGGGATTTCGGGATTCCAAGCTGCCGCCCAGCGGGACTTTGATCGGGGGTTTCGAGAGCCTCAGCGGCGTCCTCCCGCCACCATGCGGGAACTCGACAGTTTCCGAGGCCGAGTTGGGGCGGAGGACTTCAATCGCGGCGCGTTCGCTCGATCGATGCGTGACGGCCCCGATCTCCAACAACTCGGGGCTGCTCGGCAACTTGGCGAGCAGCGGCGACGTGAGTTGGCCGATGGGGGACGCAGGATGAATGAGTTCGCCGGTCAACGTCGTCAATTTGAATCGCGAGGAGCGAGTCAATTGACGGAGCGAGATCGGGGGAGTCGTCGAGCGGAACCGTTGGGACTCCCTTCCACTCGGTCAACCGAAATGCGAGAGGTCCGGCGTCCTTCGGCAGCGCAGCAACTGGGAACTCGTGGCTTCGGTGATGGACGCCCCGGTTCCGCGGCTTCGGGAATGCGGCGATCCGATTTTGGCCAACCGGGGGCAGGTCCGGGCGTCACGGGTCGAGGAGGTCCTCCTGCCGGAATGGGGCGCCAGCCCCAGGGAACTCGTACCCCGGATATGGGTCCAGGCCGAGGATTTGAGGGGAGATCGCCTTCCTTGCCCGGTGGTCGTTCCACTCCTTCGGCCCCGGGTATTCAACGAGGTGGAGGAAG
>JBJHCD010000588.1:0-4541 GCA_050485845.1 Pirellulaceae bacterium
CGGTTTCCGACCCGATTTCACTCACCGCCAGGAAGCGAACCGGCCTTCAAAAGATCGCCAAAGGTAGGCGAGTCGGCTTTGTCCTCATCAACTTTTTGATTCTCGACTTTCCCAAAAGCCTCTTCCAACTCCTTGAGAATGACTTCCTCCTCAACGCGCCTATCCGAAGCATCCTTGAGCCGCTGCTGCGCTTCCCCAGGAATGAGCTTGGACAGAGCCTCTCCGTAGACGTTGCGTTCTTTCTTGCTCGTGACACCCTTCACATGGCAGACGTTGCAGGCTTCCTTTTTAACCGCCGCCCGGAACTCTTCATTGCTGTTCTCTTCGGTATATCGCTTTTCGAACGCAATCTTGAACTTAGGCAGAGCATGTGCCGACTGGACCGCCCCCATGAATACGATCGCTAAACCGAACAGCCCAATCAACTGAAACTTCTTCATTAGCCATTTACCTCTATACTGTCGTGGAAGCATCCCGCGTCATGGACCAATCCCCCAGCAGGGACTGGAACCTCCGCCCATAGAACATCGATTGAACAAGATATAACAAGGATCGGACCGATTTTCAATCAGTCCAGCTCATCTACCGTCATCGAGAAGATTCCAAAAATCGATAGTTCGCCTAGGAACTTGGGATCACTAAGTCTCTTCCACAAATAACCTTAGGATCGAGTTTATTCCGAATGCGAGACTCTCTCCTCGATTCCCAACTCCGTGAAACTCTTCACAAGACTTTTGGGTAGAATACGGAAGTCGATGACCGCCGGTCACCTGCAACTTTTGGCGTTCCGTCTCCCACTCGCCACAGCGGAATAACTTTCCCCATGAACAATGTCGCTCTGTTTTTTGCTCCTTGCTTGCTCGGCATCTGCTTGCTGACTCCCCTCGCCGGGCAGGGGATCGCGGAGGAATCCTCCCAAACGCCGAACTCCCCAGTGGAGGTTGGCTCCGAGGAAGCCAAGAGCCCGCTTGGGCTAAAGGTAAGTAACTTCACGCTGAGGGATTTTCGAGGCCAGGCCTACCAGTTGGACGATTACGCTGGTTCTCGAGCCGTGGTGCTGGCTTTCGTCGGTATCCAGTGCCCGCTGGCCAAACTGTACGCCCCACGAATCCAACAGCTTGCCCAGGAGTGGGGGGCAAGCGACGTCGCTGTCCTGGCCATCAATTCGAATTGCCAAGACTCGGTCACTGAGCTTGCCGCGTATGCTCGGAAACACGACCTGTCCCTCCCCCTGCTCAAGGACTTGGGAAACCAACTAGCAGATCAGCTGGGAGCCCAACGGACCCCCGAAGTATTCTTGCTCGACCAAGACCGAGTCGTCCGGTATTGGGGAAGAATCGACGACCAGTACGGAGTGGGGGTGATTCGCGATGCTCCCACCGAGCATTATCTCCGGGACGCCGTGCGGCAGGTTCTTGCCGGCGAACCAGTGGCTCATCCATCCGTCCCCTCGGTGGGATGCCTGATCGGCCGCCTCAAGGAGCCAGACCCGGAGAGTCCGGTGACCTACAGCCGCGACATCGCTCCCATCTTTCGCGACCACTGCGTCGATTGCCATCGGCCAGGGGAGATCGGCCCCTTTTCGATGACAAACTACGACGAGGTCTTTGGCTGGGCGGAAACGATTGCCGAAGTGGTGGTCGAGCAACGAATGCCTCCCTGGCATGCCGACCCGCAATATGGGCATTTCTCGAACGAGAACCGCTTGAGCGATGAACACAAAGAATTGATCCGCACCTGGGTTTCCCGAGGGGCTCCAGAAGGAGTTTCGGACGACTTGCCCGAACCTCGGGAGTACCTCGACGGCTGGCAACTGGCTCGAGAACCGGACTTGGTGGTCCCCATGGCCGACAAGCCGTTCGACATTCCGGCCACGGGTGCCGTTCGTTATCAATACTTCACGGTCGATCCTGGATTCCGGGACGAAGTCTGGGTCGAGGGCCTTGAGCTTCTCCCAGGGAATCGAGCGGTAGTGCATCATATCCTGGTCTTCGCTCGGCCCCCAGGCGCCCGAGGAGCGGATGGAGCGGTTCATGGATTTTTGGCCGGATATGTTCCCGGACTTCGCGTCGATCCGCTTCCCCGCGGTTTCGCCAAGCGGATTCCGGCCGGCCATCAATTGGTGTTTCAGGTCCATTACACGCCGATTGGGTCTGAGCAGCAGGACCTGAGCAAGCTGGGGATCTGGTTCGCCGACTCGGATGACGTCACCCATGAAGTGAAGACAGTCAGCGCGATTCAGCAGCGACTGCGGATCCCCCCTCACGCGAGTGCTCACCGAGTTGAGGCGACGGGGCATCGACTGGATGATGTTCTGCTGCTGCATTTGATGCCGCACATGCACCTGCGGGGGAAAGCATTCCGCTATGAAGCGATCTTCCCGGACGGGACGCGTGAAATCCTGCTCGACGTCCCCAACTACGACTTTAATTGGCAAACCGCCTATCGTTTGGCCGAGCCCCGCCCCCTTCCAGACGGCACTCGAATCCACTGCGTGGCCCACTTCGACAACTCGGAGGACAATCTCCACAACCCCGATCCAACTCGGACGGTCGGCTGGGGAGACCAGACGTGGGATGAGATGATGATCGGCTACTACGATATCGCTCAACCACGCTCGGCCATCGAGGAGACTCCAGAGCAGAAAGCTCGGCAGGAAGCCCGCCAGCGAGCGACCGAAATCATCGGTCGCCTCGACGCAAATGGTGACGGCCAGTTGTCGCTCGACGAGATTCCCGGAAACCTTCGAACCCTCTTCAATCGAATCGACACCGACCAGGACGGCCTCGTGACCGAGGAGGAATTGGTGGAAGGGATTGTTCGCTCCGGTCTGCTCCGCTAGGTCCGGTTTGCCGCATTGTCTCCACGTCATTCCCCTTGGCGTCGGCCTTGCCCGCGAGCCCCATCCCCAAGATTGTCGCGACGCTGGAACCGACCGGCATCAACCCTCTTGAGCTTCCAGGAGGAACATGCGAGTCACTTCCTCGCGGGGATCGGTAAAGATCTGGGTCGGGTGCCCCGATTCGGCAATCATGCCGGCATGCATCACATGCACGGTACTGGCGATGGTCCGAGCGAATCCCAAGCCGTGGGTCACCACAATCATGGTCTGTCCGGCAGCGGCCAAATCAGCAATGACTCGAACCACTTCGGCGGTCATCCGAGGATCCAAGGCACTGGTTGGTTCATCGAACAGCATCACTTCGGGATCCATGGCCAGGGCACGAGCGATGGCGACTCGCTGTTGCTGGCCCCCGGACAGCGTGGTGGGGCGAGCGTTCGCCTTATCCCCCAAGCCAACTCGGTCCAGCAGTTCTCGAGCCCGCCGAGTCGCTTCATCCCGTCGCTGCCCCAACACATGAATCGGCGCCTCAATAATGTTCTGCAGCACGGTCTGGTGAGGAAAAAGGTTGAACTGCTGAAACACCATGCCGACTCGGCGGCGGATCCTTGCCAAGGCCGCATCCCGTCCGGGCGACGAGGCGGGGCCCAGTTCGACATCATCGACCAGGATGCGTCCAGCATCGAACGTCTCCAGACCATTGATGGCGCGAAGTAATGTGCTTTTTCCCCCTCCGGACGGCCCCAGTAAGACGGCAACGTCTCCTTTGGGGACATCCAGGGAGATGCCGCGAAGCACCAACGTCTCGCCAAACCGCTTTTGCAAGTTCTCGATACGTATCATGCCCGCTTGTCCCCTCGCAAACGCTTTTCCAGATATCCCGTGAGAAGAGCCAACGGATAGCTCATGCCGAGATAAAAGATCGCGGTGACGATCCCCAATTCAATCACCGCTCCCGTGCTGCGAGCATGAATGTAGTACTCCTTGCTCAACTCGACGAGCGTAATCACCGAGCAGACCGCCGTGTCCTTGAAGAGGGCAATGAAGTCATTCGTCATGGGAGGAATGACAATCCGAGTGGCCTGGGGAATGATGATCCGGCGAAGCGTCAGCGCCCGAGACATGCCGAGCGCGTCGGCGGCTTCCCATTGCCCGCTTGGTATGGCCTGCAGTCCAGCTCGGTAAATCTCCGCCTCATAGGCCGAGTAGTTGATGGCCAGCCCGGCAACCGCCGCCCAAAAAGCTGGGATGCTGAATCCGGTTTCCGGCAAGAGAAAGAAGATGACATAGAGCTGCAGCACGAGCGGCGTCCCTCGAACCAATTCGACATAGAGCGTGGCGGGACGAGCCAGCCACCAGGGACCATAAAGTCGGCTGATCGCCATCAGCAGCCCTAGTAGGATGGCGAGCGGCATGGAGATGAACGAAAGCTGAACCGTCAACCAAGCCCCAGACAAGAGAAAGGGCCACCGCTGGACTACCACTTGCCAGCCCCGAACCGCTGAGTAACTTTCTTCCAACTCATCGAATACTTCGGCCCCTTCGCCGGAATCGATCCGCGATGGGACGGCCGAAAACCGTCCGTCGGGCCGCGTTTCCAGGGCCCGCAGTTGCTGCGTTTCGTTCCAAAGCCGATAGCGAGTCAGAATCTGACGGAGGCTGCCATCACGCAAGCTGTCGATAATCGCCTGATTGATGG
>JBJHCD010000589.1:0-4536 GCA_050485845.1 Pirellulaceae bacterium
GTCCAAGGGCGAGCTGGTCGAGGGCCTGGGACCGGACGGGATCGCGATCCTCAACGCCGACGTGCCGGAGGCCATCGGCCTGGCCGACCGCGCGCGGGGTCGGGTGATCGCCTTCGGACAGGGGCCGACCGCGGACGAGTGGAAGTGGGGAGTCGAAAGCATGCGGGGGGTGGCCGAGCATGCCGGCAAAGTCGGAGTGATGTTGGGGGTCGAATGCCTCAACCGCTTCGAGACCTACCTGCTGAACACCCATGCCGATGCCGCTCGGTTCGCCAAGGAAGTGGATCATCCCAATTGTCGGGTGATGTACGACACGTTTCATGCGAATATCGAGGAGAAGAGCATTGCCGACGCGATTCGAGGGTGTGCTGACGTCCTGGTGCATGTGCACATTTCCGAGAACGATCGAAGTACCCCGGGGCAGGGGAATATTCGCTGGAGTGAGAACTTCGATACCCTCCATGAGATCGGATACGACGGCTGGCTGATGATTGAGGCCTTTGGATTGGCGTTGCCGGAACTGGCGGCCGCGACCAAGATCTGGCGACGCATGTTCAGTAGCGAGGAACAGCTGGCTCGAGATGGCTTGGCGTTCATGCGGGGCGAAGTCGCCAAGCGTTGGAAGTAACGCGGCATTGTAGTGGGGGGGGCGGACGGAGCCCTCCCGTCGAGGTCGGCCATGAACGATCAAGCGGGTCGGAAGCCCAGTCAGCAAGCCCGTGAGCAGCTTGATGGGCAGTCTGATGAGCAAGCCGGGGATTGGGAGCAGTTTCCCTCCTTCCCGGACGACCAGGGATTGTCCCTGGAGGAGCTGAGTCAAGCCTATGCGCAGTTGATCTCCCAGGGGGACGACCCGTACCAGGTTGCTCCGGAGAAACCCACGATTCCTGGCGATTCGCTTCCCGATACGGAGGATGAGTCATGGCAAGGAGATCAGGGGGAAGCCGAGGAGCCGGTGGAGCTAGAGGGCGTCCAGGATGACGATCCGTGTGCCATCTCGCCCCGTAGCATTTTCGAGGCCATGTTATTTGTCGGGCATCCGGACAATGTCCCCTTGGAGAGCCAGCAAGTGGCTTCCTTGATGCGCGGGGTCCGGGTGGCGGAAGTCGATGAGATGGTTCGTGAGCTGAATGAGCTGTATGACGTTCAGCAATGTCCCTACCGGATCCGTTCGGTGGGGGCCGGATATCGGCTCGAATTGCGGGAGGAGTTCCATCCGCTGCGGGATAAGTTTTATGGCCGAGTGAAGGCGGCCAAGTTGTCCCAGGCCTGCGTCGATACGTTGGCCATTGTGGCCTACAACCAGCCGATTACTCGCGAGCAGGTCGAGCGTTTTCGGGCTCGACCTTCCGGGGCGGTTCTCGCGCAACTGGTCCGCCGTCAGCTTCTGCGGATTGACCGGACGACGGAAGAGGGGAAGAAGGTTTCCCGATATATCACCACCGACCGGTTCCTGCAGGTCTTTGGGCTGGAGAGTCTGGACGAGCTTCCGCAGGGTCAGGATCCGGAGGACTGAAATGACTGGAGTCCGCTGGTGCTGGGGTGCTGCTGGTGCTGGGGGTCTGCTGGTACCGGGTGACGGGCCGGCTACAATGTCGGCCGCGTCGGGGGCGTATCCTCGATACATCTTGGGTACTTCCTGGGACGCTCAAGCGTTTTGGGAAAAGTGAGCAACAGTGAGAGGGGGCCATGGCATGGGACGACGAGACCATCTGGCGGCGCTTCGTGAAGCAGCGCCCGGGATCTTGCCTTCCCTGCTGCTTTGCGATTTCGGCCACTTGGCTGCCGAGGTGGCTCGGCTGGAAGAAGCTGGGGTCCCGGCACTGCACCTTGATGTGATGGATGGGGTGTTCGTTCCCAACCTGACGTATGGAATGCCGATCGTGGAGGCGCTACGGCGAGTGACCGATTTGCCGTTGGATGTCCATCTGATGATTACCGATCCAGCTCGGTATCTGCCGGCATTTCGCGATGCGGGGGCCGATCTGGTCACTTTCCACGTGGAGGCGGTGCAGCGTCCTCGGGAGGTGCTCCAGACAGCCAAAAAGCTGGGGCTATCCGCCGGTTTGGCGCTCAATCCAGGGACTTCCTTGGAAGCGGTCTCGGGATGCTGGGAGCTTTGTGATTTGTTGTTGGTCATGAGTGTCGAAGCTGGGTTTGGAGGTCAGGCTTTTCAGCCGGTTGCTTTGGAAAAATTGCGACGCGCCCGGGAGCTTGGGGGGGCTGACCTCTTGCTTGAAGTCGATGGGGGTGTCAATCTGGAGACCATCGCCGCGTGTGCCGAGGCGGGAGCGGACCTGTTCGTGGTCGGCTCGGGCATATTTGGTTTTCGGCCCAGCGAGTATGGCGAGGCGGTAAGGGGCTTGCGAAAGCGAGCCGAGTCGGGGATTCGCGGGCATTAGCTCGGCGAAGGGGTTCCCGACGGATTACTTAGGAACCGAGGTCGAATCGTTCGCTTATGTTACGGGTTATTGTTGTTCAGCCGGGAGCCACGGACTTTGACGAACAGGGGCGCATCAAGGGGTCGCTCAGCCTCCCCCTCACCTCGCAGGGGGCGGACCAAGTTCAACGGACGGTGGAGGAGCTAAACACCTCGCCGATCGACCATGTCTACTGTGCCCCCTGCCAGGCGGCTCAGCAGACGGCCGAAGTGTTGGCTCGGGGGCGTCAGATCCGAGTGAAAACGGTGGAGGGATTCCGAAACTGGGATCACGGATTGTGGCATGGTAAGTTGATCGATGAGGTGCGGCGTCAGCAGCCTCGAGTTTATCGGCTCTGGCAGGAGCAGCCCGAGGTCGCTTGTCCTCCGGAGGGTGAATCGTGCGGGGTCGCTCGGCAACGGGTGGCGGCGACGTTGACAAGGATTCTCAAGAAGCATAAGGATGGGGTCGTCGCGTTGGTAATTCCCGAGCCGCTGGCCTCGCTCGCTCGGTCGCTGCTTCGCAACGGTGAGCTGGCGGATTTGTGGAAGGCGGAATGTGACTGCGGACGTTGGGACTCGATCGACCTACCGGTCCCGGCGATGGTGTCCAGTTCCTGACGAAACGAAGTAGAAAGATAGGCAGCGCCAGTGAGCAACACGGAGCCGGAATTCGTCTCGGAGGCCGCCCGGGGTAAACGACCCAAACGGGGCGTGCCTGAAGGTCTGTGGCTACGTTGTCCTGGGTGCGATCAACCGATCTTTCGGCGTGAAGCAGAGAAGCGTTTGAACGTCTGCCCACTCTGCGGATACCACTTCTATATTTCGGCTCATCAACGCATCGAGCAGGTACTGGACGAGGGGACGTTCGAGGAGTGGGATGCGACGCTTCAGCCCACCGATCCACTGGAATTTAGAGACAAGAAGCGATATGCGGACCGGTTGAAGTCCGAGCAGAAGCGGACGGGATTGACCGACGCGGTGTTGACCGGAGCCGGCATGATCCGGGCTCGACGGGTCGCCTTCGGCGTGACCGATTCGGCCTTCATCATGGGAAGCATGGGCTCGGTGGTCGGCGAACGGCTGACTCGGCTGGTCGAGAGGGCGACCCAGCAGCAGCTTCCTCTGATTATTGTCAGTGGTTCGGGAGGTGGTGCCCGAATGCATGAGGGCATTTTGTCGCTCATGCAGATGGCCAAGGTGTCGGCGGCCCTGGCACGCTACGATCAAGCGGGGGGGCTCTTTATTTCCGTGCTCACAAATCCCACAATGGGGGGTGTTGCGGCCAGTTTCGCGGCTCTGGGAGATGTGGTATTCGCCGAGCCGCGGGCGTTGATCGGATTTGCCGGTCCCCGCACCATCAAGGCGACGATTCGGATCGAATTACCCAAGGGGTTTCAAACCAGCGAGTTCTTGCTGGAGCATGGCTACGTCGACCGGATCGTGGCTCGTGACAAATTGAAGAGTGAAATTGCCCGTACGATTGACTACTGTGGGAAATAGGGCAGTGGGTATCCGGTGACCGGAGGCTGGGCTCCGGATGGAAGTGCGGGCAGCGCGATGGGTGTGTTCGACAAATTTCGGTCCATTTTCTCGAGCAACGAGCGGCTCAATGTGAATGAGCGGTTCGAGATTCTCCGCTCGGCGGTCTCCGGGACGATGTCCAGCTTCTACATGGTGCGGGAACGGGAAACCGACCGAGTGATGGGGCTGAAAATTGCGGATGGCGAGAAAGTCAAATTCTTTGAGGCTCGGTTCAAGGGTCTGAAGAAACCCTCCGAGGGGGAGATTGCCGTTCAGTTCAAGCACCCTCGAATTGTGGATACCTATGAGTACGGCAAGACTACCGAGGGGGAGAGTTACCTGTTGATGGAGTTTCTGGAAGGGCCGGGGGTGCAGTCGCTGATCTACAATCGCGACCCCCTGCTGAACCAGAAACGACTTACTCTGATTCGCCAAATGGCGGAAGCCATTCTGGTTGTCCATCAAGGAGGGTACATTCATCGAGATGTCTGCCCCCGGAATTTCATTTGCGTCGACAAGGAAGCGACGAGTCTGAAGTTGATCGACTTCGGACTGACGCTACCGGCTCGCAAGGAATTCATGCAGCCTGGGAA
>JBJHCD010000590.1:0-4527 GCA_050485845.1 Pirellulaceae bacterium
GAGCTGGGCCGTGTCGCTTACCTGACGTACGAGCTGAAGAACGTCCAGATCACCAGCTATTCCATTGGGGGGAGCGGCCAGTCCGATGTGGTCCCAACGGAAGAGTTGTCGCTGAACTTCGAGGAGATCAAGGTGACGTACACCGAGTACGACAACAAGGGAAGCAAGAAGGGGAACGTCGAGTACACCTGGAAGGTGGAAGAAGGGACGAAGTAGTCAGGCTGGGCGACAGCCTCCTCGCGAGACTTCCTCGGGGAACACGCGACAAACGAACCGCGGCCGGCTCGTCCAGCGGGACATCGTCCCGAGTCGGCCGCGGTTCCTTGGGGACTGGAAAATTTTTTTTCCGGTCCCCTTGTTTTCGTGATTCGTGGCGTCGTTTTCGGCTCACATTAGCTCGCGGGCGAGCCTCGGCTCAGGGAATCGTCGAAAAACGGCCGAGCAGCGTGAGTCGCAGAAGATTGAGTGCCTGTTTTGCGAGCCGAGCCTGCAAGATATCGGGATGCCCCGCCGTATTGGCGAGGCGATGGATGGTTTGACTGGGAGAGGCCACGGCAAACGGGACGGGAACCGCCGTGAGATCGTCGGACTCGAGCGGCCAAGGTCCCAAAGCGAGCCCGAAGTCCGTCTGGAATATTTTCCTCGCCGCTTCGGCCCATGCGGCGGCCTCGGATGGGGCAGCGTCTTCTCGAGGCGCCGGGAGATGGCCGGCGGAGGATCCCGGGAAAGTTTGCCCCGGCCCCAGCACGATACTTCCGCGAAACGCCTCGCGCAGCGCCGGTGACGCAGCGTTGAGCCAGTGGCTCAATACGCCGGAAGTACCCGACTCGACGACCGCCAGCGTTTGACCTCGGTTTGCCAATTCACGCAGGACCACGTGCTCCAGTTCCTCGTCCTCTTCGCCGAACACCAAGTCTCCCAACGTTTCGCGAATGGTCCGCAGTGTCGGCTCCATCATGGTCCGACAGGCCTCGTCGGAAGGACCGTGACACGAAATCCGCAAGCTGATTGTCGCCATGCTGACCGTGATTCCAACCGTGGGGACCCGTCCGCGACGAATCAAGTCGGGGAGCATTTGTTCAAGATCGCTCTCACCCACTCCAAAACACTTGATGCAGCGATGGCGGATGACTTGTCGAGCCCCGAGTATTTTCTCCAGGCTGGGCTGGACCGAACCATGCCACATTTCTCGCATTTCGGCCGGGACTCCGGGAAGGGCGTAGAGATGAACTTCGCGGTCGAGTGCCGTCTTCAGGTGCCCTTCAATTCCCGGAGCCGTCCCGTGGGGATTGGGGATCGGCCGCATCCCTTCGGGGAACAGTGCTTGAACCCGATTTCGCTCGGGCATCGGTCGCTGGCGGCGGGCGAACATCTGCTCGATCCCCCTCAGGCTCGCCTGGTCCAAGCAGAGAGGGACATTGACCATGGCGGCGAGGGCTTCGCGAGTCAAATCGTCGGCCGTGGGCCCCAGTCCTCCGGTCGCAATCACCACGTCCGCCCGCTCGGTGGCCCGACGAAAAACTTCCACGTTCGCGTCCAAATCGTCCCCCACGGTCGTGTGATAGAGGACGCGAATGCCGAGATCTCCCAACTGGCGGCTCAACCACTGGCTATTCGTGTCCAGTCGCTGACCGCTGGTCATCTCGTCGCCAATCGAAATCACTTCGGCTCGCATGGTCATGGGGTGAACTCTTGCCATTCCTCTTTATTCTCGTTCGTGCCTATCTTCTCCAGTTCTGGCTCCTGTCTTGGACTCGACCGGACTGCAATTCCATCCGGTCATCTGGCCGGCCAGGGCGCGGGCCGGCTTCCGTCCAAGGGAGGGGGGCTGGGACCCATGAAGACTCGGCGACATTGACACTCCGCACAGCCTGTCATATCATCCCCCCGAGGCGTTCCCTGGATGTTTGGGGAATGACTCGGGTGGCTCCATAGCGAGCCCGAGACCTTGGTCCAACATTTCGCCGTTCACTGAAGGATTGTCGTCTCCGAAGATCGATTCGGCTAGACGGCTCGCCGCTTGCCATGGATATTTTCCCCGGGCTGGAACATATTGTCCGCGAGAATGAAGTGCTGGCACCCTACACTTGGCTCCGCCTGGGTGGGGCTGCTCAGTACTTTGCCGAGCCGACCAGTTTGGAAGAGCTACAGCTATTGGTCCAACGGTGCCGAGACGAGGAACTTCCAGTTCGAGTACTCGGGGGTGGTTCCAACCTGCTGGTGCGCGATGAGGGGGTACCTGGGTTGGTCGTGCTCCTTTCCGCTTCGGTGTTTTCCGAGATCGAGGTGGTGGGGAAAACGATCATCGCCGGAGGAGGAGCCAAGTTGGGGCATGTGATCTCGGCCGCCGTCCGGGAGGGGCTTTCGGGGTTGGAGTCCCTGGTTGGTATCCCGGGAACCGTGGGTGGGGCACTGCGTGGCAACGCGGCGGCTCACGGCACGGACGTTGGTCAGTGGACACAAAGTGCCACGGTCATGACGAGGACCGCTGAAATGCGAACCTATCAGCGGGATGAACTCCGATTCTCCTATCACGACAGCAATCTGGACGAGCTGGTTATTTTGAAGGCCGAGTTTCAACTGGAGGAAACGGACAAGGCCGAACTGACCACCCGAATGCAGAAAATGTGGATCGTGAAGAAGTCGCAACAACCCCCCAGCGACGCCAACGCCATACCGGTCTTCGCCAACCCCAGTTGGGCTAGTGCCGGCAGTCTGGTCGAACAAGCCGGGCTCAAGGGGGCTCGGGTCGGTGAGGTGCAGATCAGCGAGCGGGATGCCAATTTCGTGGTGGCCAATCCCGGCGCGACGGCTCGCGACGTGTTGCGTCTGGTGGAACTGATGCGGAGCACGGTGGCCGAGCAGGTCGGGGTCGAGCTTGAACTGGCCATCAAAATCTGGTAACGACCAGAGTGGCATAAGACCAGGCAGGAGGCCGGAGCGAATGAACGCGGCAAAACGTCCGAAGCGTTCGGCACGATTTGCCCCCTCGAGCGGGCTCGCCGGACTCGTTCTGCGATTCGCCGTCTCGCCCGGGGGCGGGATGGTTGCCATCACGATGCTGTTCCTGGTCCTGGTGATGCTGGCCTGGAATCGGTGGGGATCGGGAGTCCAAAACGACCCGCGGCGTCTTCTCACCGCCGAGAATCTGACAATTACTCCTCAGCCCGAGTGGATTGATCAGGACACGGATATCAAGGCCGAGGCGATTCGAGACGGAAGTCTTTTGGGGATCAATCTGCTGGACGATCAGGCGTCCGTGCAGATTGCAAGGGCCTTCGAGTTGCATACATGGGTTCGCAAGGTCCACCGCGTGCAGAAGGGAGCACCGGGACGGGTCACCGTGGAACTGGAATATCGCCGCCCCGTGGCCCTGGTGGAAGTTTTGTTTCAGGAGGTGCTTTCCTACGAGCCCGTGGACGGGGAGGGCGTCGTCCTTCCCGAAGACCTCTTCCACCGGGATCCCGCTCATTTGCGTAACTACTTGCGAATCACGGCCGACTATGCCATGCCGGTCGGACCCTTGGGGACACCCTGGGGGGATTCTCGAGTTCATGGTGCCGCTCGAATCGCCGTGCTGCTGGAAAAAGCCTGGCAAGCGTGGGACTTGCAGCGGATCGTCGCCCTCCCCCCCGACGAACTGTCTCGAAAGCCGACTTTCGAGATCCGGGGACGTGGAAGTTCGCGGATCCTGTGGGGGCATGCACCTGGTGACGAAATCACGGGCGAACCGCAACCGTTGGAGAAATTGGCCTGGTTGGCGGAGTTCATGAAGCAGCGCGGGACCTTGGATGGTGAAGGGAAGCCGGCCGAGGAAATCGACCTTCGATTACCGGGCGGCCTGCGGGCCAATCCTCGTACCGCCGATCGCCGGCCGTAACGGCTGCCTCCAGTTTCTTTCCAAGGAGTCCCGGTTTTTCGGGACCCCGGTGTTTCGATGTCCCGGATTGCCGGGGCCGAATTGTTGCACTCTGAACGATTGACGAGTAAATTGGCGCCGTTCGGCCAACTCGTCTTGGGCTTGTCGTCACTTTTTGGGCCACTCTTTTCGATCACTCTTTTCAGTCGCCCTGGCGGGCAAATGTTGCTTACAAAGTGACGAGTTGCGACGTTGAGGTAGTGGCGCGAGCCGAAGGAATTTCGGCTAGGAATCTCGCGAAGGAACTTCAGCGCCGGCGAGTGGTTGGGGATCACGTCTCGAGTTTTCTGGTTCTTTGTCGGAGGGGCCTGCGCTGCCGGCCAATGCTCATGCGACTCAAGTCACCTTGCGTTTCGAGTTGTATTGCTATTCGAGTGTTGTTGCTAATGGGAAGTCTGGTTCTCGTGGCGGGATGCTCGGACCCGGTTCCACCGGCCCCACCCACTGCGGATCAGTCGCCTGCGAATGAATCGCCTGCGAACGAGTTGGCGACAAGCCCACCGGCGAGCGATTCGGCATCCACCTCGGCCGGTTCGTCCACCCCGAGTACCGACCCGAACCAACCGGTCGGTCCCGTTTCGACTTCGGCGGCCCCCTCGGGATCGGCC
>JBJHCD010000591.1:0-4522 GCA_050485845.1 Pirellulaceae bacterium
GATCGGCCTCCCAGTTCGGGACGAGGCGTCAGCAACCAGTCCGCGTGAATTTGCTTGGTGGCCCGATATTCGGCTTCGCTACCCCCGGACGCGACCTCTTTCTGCTGAAGCGCCCGCTGGGCAAGGAATTGAAAGAGGGGGGGGCCATAGAGGATGGGACGCCCGTCAATGCGAACCGTTTCGGCCGCCACGGCGGCTCGATGCGAAACTACCTCGTGCCAACCATTCGCCGCCTCGATCATCAGCCAGTTGGTGGGGACTTCGATCCAGACGGATCGTGAGTCGAGTGGTCCCAGGGCGTCGTGGTCCAGGTAGTCGGCCAGGTCCTCGTTGGGGACATCCTCCGGAGCGTCTTCCACGCAGCTGTAGGATCCGTTTTCGAAGGGTTCGAATCCTCCGCCGGTCACGATGGTCCGCCCGTCACAATCGATGAGGCACCAGGGACCGGAACCGCCGACTTGGCCCAGATGCTCGATCTCTTCCCCTCGAGTCAGCAGATTGTGTTTCGGGAAGTAACGTCTCCAGGCCGCGTCCCAATCTCCCCATGATTCCGGATCGGCCGAAAGTGCGGCGAAACAGGCGCTGGCCGTCCAACCATCAGCTCGCCATTGCCGCAAACTCCCTGCCGCGCGGATGGTCATCTGAAACACTTCCATTCCGTTCTCTCCTGGGAAATGGTCGAAGTCGCGAGTCTCCTGATGGCAGGAGGTGCCCTTCGTCCGGATCAACGTGCCAACGGGCGGCCCAATACGGAGGCCGCTCATCCGATGACGATTTTAGACGTGAACCGAGAGAAAATCTCGCGGAAGTCGTCCACCTTGACATTCCGTTGTCACCAGATCGCTCCAAGTTCAGCCCTCGGACTGACTCGCGTGTTGGCACCCCGGGGCCCGCGACGAGCCAACTGGACATTCGGTGCCGGATGGGAAGGGGGAGTTGGTGGCGTGCAGCCGGCACGGCGATGTTGTTGGAAACGGGCGCGAGAGCGTGGTAACTGCACTTTCGGCGAACGTGTATTGCTCAGCCCCATCGTACTCGTACTCAGTGAAACGGTATTCGTACTCTTACTCGTACTCGAAAGGATGGCTCGGAAGCAACGATCGAGTACGAGTACCGCGATGCTGAGTACGAGTACGAGTTGCCACAAGCACCCCGAGCGGGCATCCTGGCCATGGCCCGGGCGACGAACTGACGGGGCTCGAGTTGTTCCCGTGGCGGTTCGATAAAGAACCGATCGTCGATCATCGTATCGCGAAACTCCTCAAGCCCCCCAGGGACTGTCCAGCGGTGATTTGGTGGAAACTCCGACCTTCGGGCCATTGGCTCGCGGGCGAGCCTTCGGGCTGACGGACATGGCGAGGCACTGTCGGGCGAAGAGCGTGTACTGAGGGTGCCGCCGTTCTCGAGGCTTCCCGTTCGGGGAATCGGACTCCCAGCCATGCGGGACGGAGAGTGGGGAAGTCCGGGGCCGGTGGTTGGGCCGCCATTACCAGGGCCCAGATGGTTGTAAGTCCCCTGGCGAGCTTTCTTCAAGAACTCCCACTTGAGTTGCCTTCCATGGGGGGCACCGTACGGACTCGCGACAAGCAAATGCGCCGTCGGAGGTTGCGTCGCAAGTGACGAGCCAACCCAGACCGATGGCCGAGTTTCCCTCCTGCTACTTCCATTCGCCGATCAATTTCTACAATGGATTAGAGATGACAACGAGCGGTGACGCCTTCGAGATCGACCTGACTAAAACGTTCGAGCACTTGCCGAACGCGCCCATTGTGGAAGCGGTCATATCTCGTTGGAATGGCATCATTCGCGCCGTCGCACGCTGACGGTGACCGTCGATGAGGACGGCGACTTGCACTACGCCGCCTTGCTGGGACCTGGGCGAATCTGTGGAACCGAGCCGTTCTTTGACGAGACGCCGCAAATGATCCTGGACCTGATCGCGAGAGTTTATCAATGCTAGACCCCGCCAACGTGCCCAAGGTCCATGACGGGGAAATGGCGGCACGGTTTGTTGTCTCGAAGCGGCACGTCAACCGGCAAACCGGCACCCTCAAAGCTGACGCCTTTGTTCCGCATCCCTACGAGGAATTGTCGGTCACCCGGCTGATTCAAATCATCGAAGAGGAAGTTTGGGGCATTGGGCAGGCCGTGGCCGCTGCCCGCAAACCGCCGCGAACGCTGTACGGTCGAGGCGACGTGCTGGCTTCAACCTACCGATCGCAGCCGAATCTAGATGTCGTGGCCGATCCAGTCGCAGGCAACCCCAATCACGCCAACGTAACGGGCTGGCCGTCTGCGGACGGACGAAACGGCCCAAATGATGATTGCCAAGGAAATTGCCGCAATCGCCAAGTTCGTTCCGCGATTGGAGTCGGCTGAATGAGGGGGGGACAACAGTTGGGATCAAGTTCCATTGGGCGATTTGTGTCGGCTCGTCAATGGAAAGGCTTTTGAGCCAAGCGACGGGTCCAAGACCGGCCGAACTCCCAGCAGTCGGTCAACGGATCGGTGAATTCGATCTGCGACAGCGCAACACAGGTGCTGTTTCTGCAGCACGTCCTGGACAGCCTGAAACCAAGGGGCCGCTGCGGCATCGTGCTGGACGACGGTGTCTTATTCAGGACCAATGAGGCGGCATTCGTGCAGACCAAGCGGAAACGTCATGGCTAGAAGCACTCGGATTCAAGTACCTCCTCGGCCTTGAAGGAGGTTTTACAGAACCGGTACCAATGGGCACCTGCTGTGGCCACATGTAGTGAGAGTTCGGTCGAGAACAATGGATCGCACGGTTTACTTTCGAAGTCAAGATAAGCGGCAAGATCATCACAATAAAAACTAGCTCGTCGTCGCGAGTCGTGAGTGTCGTTCACTGCCGCGACGAGTGGGAGCCATCGCGTCGCGTGTTCTATCTGATGGCCGCATAGCGGAGCAACAGCGAAAAGTAGCTGCCGGGCAATCTGGAAGTCAAAGATTCCTGGGCGCGGGCGTTCGCTCATTGCGGAAATGAGGAACGCAAGATTGATCCCCATGAGTGACAATATCTGGTCTGCGCTTAGCCCGTCATAGGTGTCACGGTAACGGAGGAAACGCGGCCGACTCAATACGTCGTCACGGAAGCTTCGAACGCCGAAGTACAGGGGCACAAGTTCGTGCGACAGATGCTGAATGAGCGCTTCATCCTCCGAATGGGTATTTCGAGCTATCGCAGAGTTGAGGCGATGCAAATAGAGGCTATCTACCTTGCGTTGCTTCAAGACCGAGCGGGGCCTGCCGATTAACGATTCCCAGAGTCGCATTGCCATTACCCTAGCGTGTGGTTGGTGAAGGGGCCACTCGGATCCAGGAGGAAAAGTCCGCCGCCACATGTCGATACGTGCACGATGATAATTGCCCCGATTCCCCACAAGAGAACATGTGTTCAGTCACAGGTCGATGAACCCGGTTGACGAACGATTAATTCGCCGTCAACGTCGCGACGAAGGGCCGTCGAGGCTTGGCCAGTCGCAATCTTCCTTCGGAATATCGCGAGGAATGCCGATCCAATTCCCTGGATGAACAAGGAAACCTCAGCGATGGAAAAGGGACGCGGATCAGTCTCATGAGCGTCTGCCGCGATTAATTCTGGCAGCGATTGCGAATCATTGGCTTGGGCGTTGTCGGCGACGACGGTAGTCCAGGCGACCTCATTGCTTGCATTAAAGTCGTGGGGCCTTTACCTATCGATGAAGAGCCTTCTTCTCCCACGGTTGCCGAGATCGACATTGACGATCAAGAAGACCCAACGAAACATGGTTGTAATGACACGCCAGAAACTGTGAACTCGGCGATGCCAGTACCATCGCCGCACCGCGAGGCGACCGAGGAGCCGTCAGAGTCTTTAGGGATGTCTGCAAAATTGGATTCCGAGCATGACAGTTTCGAGCCGCATGTAGCCGGGGAGCCCGTTGGGGAAGTTGAAGAACTCGCGATTCAACCGGAAAGCCGAAACGCGACGCGTGAAGCAAGCGATCCGGAGACAGTACAGCAACTTGGGCGTGACGTGGCAGCCGCACAAGGACAAGAGGTAGAATCGACTCAGCGAGGTGAGTTGGAGGAGCCTCGGAAAAGTGACAATCCTCCCAAAGAAAGCGAGCCGGCTTCTTCGTCCAACTCTTCTGAGCAATCGGAGACCGCGACACACGACGCTGAGCATCATGGGTTTATTGTATTCCTCGGCGTATTGTCGTTTGCACTGTTCTTAATCAGCGTTTTGGGGTGGGGTTGGCAACCTGACTCGATTTTCACACCGAGTTTCAGTTACCGCGCAGCATCTGGTACCTCAGAGAGTAATTCCTCGTCTGAGGGCGAATTGGGCCGACTCGAAAACAATCGAAAACAGTTGCAGGACGAGAGAATTCAACTGGCGTCGGAGAGACGGTCCCTCGAACTATTGCTGGAATCCGCTCGTCGCGAGCGAACCTCAGCAGAACTGGCAGCCGAAAGGAAGAGGCAGACCCTGAGCGCCCTCGAGACTGTCTTGATT
>JBJHCD010000592.1:0-4514 GCA_050485845.1 Pirellulaceae bacterium
CCTCCTGCGTCAGTTGACGCTTTCCGGCACAGAGCGTCATCTCGCTGGTGAGCACCACCTCCCGCGGAAGGTGCCATCGGTCTTGCGAAGAGTCGCGTTGCTCCTCGCAGTGCCGTCGCAAGTCCGTCAGTGACCCGAAGCACTCGTCGGGCGTCCGGCGGAACAGTTCGCGGCTGGCACGGGTGAGATTCGTCGTCTTCATCCTCTAGTTCTCCTCTGCTGGAGTATCCAAGAAACACAATTTCGGCACGATGCCGAGCCGACGGCTGCACGCAAACGCCGACTCGACACCGTCCCGCCGCAGAGGAGAGGGGACAGGGGAGAACCTTGGGAAAATCCCTATGAAGAGCACCACCACCTCTCGCGAGGCCCATCACCGGAATGGGGCTGGCGAGTGGCAGTGGCCGGTTCTTCTACCCGAGGAAACGTCGTAGTGGGAACTGCTTTGGTGGATTGGGTAGTACAACCGAAATGCCGAGGCGAGAAAAACTTGTTGCTGGCGGCGATTTGCCACCTATCGGCGACAATCATTTTATTGGGGAATCACCGAGCATCGGCAAGACCCGGATACGTGCCAGCTGTGGATCCGTTTGTCCTTCTCGCTTATCCCTGTCGCACCCGGTAGACTCAGTAGCCCGAACGAGCTTGTACTGGCTCTTCATCAGTTCTGGAGTCCCGGTGTCGCCGGTAGGTGAGGACGGTCATGAAAAGGAATGAGTACGTTTCAGTCGCGTTTTCCCAGCGAATCTCGGAAGCACTCTCCGACGAGTCCGACCGAGCATGTGTGATCCTAGTCGCGTCATGGGCCGACCATTTCCTCGAAAAGAAACTCGTCCAAGAGTTCTCTAAGGGAAACGCTGATGCTCGGTCTGGACTCTTCTCGTCAAACGGGCCCTTTTCGACTTTCTCTGGGAAACTGAACACCGCGTTTTGTGCTGGATGGATAGATCCAGATGTCTACCATGACCTTCAACTAATACGTAAGATTCGGAATGAGTTTGCACACTCAATAGACAACCATTCGCTTTGCGACGAACCATTCTCTTCCATGGCAGCCAAGCTCCGTGTGCCGAAACGACAGTACCACGACTGGGGAGACCTAGCGGCCGCGAACACAGATTCTGGCGTTGTGATCTACAGCGGTGACCGTCCTGATGACGCGAAAGAAGAGCTTGCCCTCGGCAAGCTTACCTTTCGGATGGGTGCCTCCGTGTTATTTGCAGTGCTAGTCGCAAATCTTGAAATACCGGTGTACGCCGGGGAAGCGGTGGGAATGACTCTGCTCGAACTTCCTGAGCATATGCGGGAAATAGCGGAATGACATTGCGTCACGTTGATCCAGCGGAGGGTCAAAGGGGGGCGCGTAGCTGTGTCCCCAAAAGGATTTGGGTTGGCATCTTCACGTTCACGTGGTAAGATTATGTCGGGACTTACGAATATCTCCCGGCAAATACTCACCACCATGACACAGACCAAGAGAGCACGGATCATCAAGCGACTCCAAGGAACGGGGGTTCTCCGCCCCCGTGACCTAGAAGCCATGGGGATCTCCGGCGTCTACCTTAACAAGCTCTACAAAGAGGGAGTGCTCGAACGTCCGAGTCGTGGACTGTACACGCTCGTGGATAGCGAGCCGAGTGAGCAGCGGACAATGATGGAAGCATGCAAGCTCGTGCCAAAGGGGGTCGTTTGTCTACTCAGTGCCCTGCGGCTTCATGACCTCACCACGCAGTCGCCGTTTGAAGTGTGGATGGCCATCGACGAGAAGGCACGTCAGCCGAAGTTCGACTACCCGCCGCTGCGTATTGTCCGGTTCTCCGGCGACGCCCTTACGTTCGGCGTCGAGGAGCATGAAGTTGAAGGCGTGACGGTCCATGTTTACTCTGTCGCCAAGACCGTGGCCGACTGCTTCAAGTACCGCAACAAACTTGGTCTCGATGTCGCGCTCGAGGCTCTTCGGGATTGTCATCACCAGCGAAAGGCCACTGTGGACCACCTCTGGGAAGCCGCCAAGGTCTGCCGGATGACCAAGGTGATGCGGCCTTATCTGGAGGCCGTTGTATGACCAAGGATCGCCCACGCAACATGGCCGCTTCCGTCGCCCAGCGGCTGATGAACAAGAGTAAGGAGCAGAAGGAACCCTACGACCTCATTCTGATCCGATTTGCCATGGAGCGACTGCTCTATCGACTTTCCCAGTCTCCATATCGAGACAAGTTCCTGTTGAAGGGGGCCATGATGTTCCAAGTCTGGAGCGGTCATGCTCACCGTCCCACGCGGGACCTTGACCTTCTCGCTTACGGGCAGCCAGTGGCTTCTGACTTTGAGCTTCTCTTCCGTGAAGTTTGCGAGCGGTGGGTTGAGGACGATGGGCTTAACTTCATCGCAAACACGGTGCAGGCGGAGCAAATCAAGGAAGGGGACGAGTATCAGGGCAGGGGTTGCGGGTCAAACTGCAGGCCCGATTGGCGTCGGCTCGAATGACGGTCCAAGTGGACATCGGCTTCGGTGACGTGGTGACGCCCGAGCCTGAATGGATCGACTATCCAACACTTCTCGACTTTCCAGCTCCAAGGCTGAGGGGGTATCCCCGGGAAACTGTCGTTGCCGAGAAGTACCAGGCGATGGTGATGCTCGGAATCGCCAATAGCCGGATGAAAGACTTCTATGACCTGTGGGTTCTCGCCCGACGGTTTGAGTTCTCCGGCCCCGTGCTTTGTGCGGCGATCCGATCAACATTCGATCGGCGGATGACGCCCTTGCCCGAGGAGGTCCCTTTGGCCCTCACTCCGACGTTCACCACTGATCCACTAAAGTTGAGCCAGTGGCAGGGATTCCACGTCAAGAACCGACTTGAGGAAGAGGCTCTTGCTTTGCCATCGCTGGCTCGTGTCCTTCAGGGATTCCTGCTTCCGCCGACACAGGCTCTTGTTGAGGGAACGGACTTTCATCTGCGATGGCGTCCCTATGGACCGTGGGAACCATAGTTGGAAACTTGAGCAATCCGTCCGATGGTGAGATGGCAAGCTACGGACTATGTTCACGTGACGTGGCTCGCCCCCACCGTTTGCCGGATGGGGAACGTACGCAGTACGAACCATACGAAGGAGACTGTGAAATGGATCGGGTACCACCGTTCGACCCGCAACAAACGGAATCTCTAGCCAAGATCTTGGGTGATACCGACGAAGGGCTAACGGGTACCGAAATTGGCCACATACTGCGGCAGTGCAAGATGGATGATCCTACCTCCACAATGACGAAGTGGAGGCGATTGTATAACGCCTTCGCGGAGGCGCAGAATAAGCACGGACTTGGCAATCATGTCATTATGTTTATTAACCGTGCGATGAACCCTGTGAACTATACTTCGGCCCCGCAACTTTTCGCGAAGCGGAGAGACCAACTGACAACGGTCCTGTCGTTCGCCGGGATGTATGTCCGAATAGATGGAAAGGTCGGGCGGTCAGAGAGAGCTACCAACCTTGATGACGCCCTAAAGCGAGCTGGCCGCCTTCACGCTGCGCTGGTGAGTCGAGAAGTCCATCCCGATGTGCTGCAGTTCTGTCGGGCCGAACTCTTGCAAGAGAACTATTTCCATGCAGTTCTGGAAGCAGTAAAGAGCATCGCCTCAAAGATACGTGGGATGTCCGATCTGCAGTCCGACGGCGCTGAACTTGCTCAGAGAGCCTTTGCTATTCCCAAGGATGGTAGTCCACCATTGCTTGCAATCAATGGCTTGAAGAACGATACCGATCGTGGAGAGCAGCGTGGCTTTGTGAATCTACTTGTGGGCCTCTTTGGAACAGTCAGAAATCCACTTGCCCACAACCCGAAGATCGAATGGCCAATGGAGGAGAACGACGCATTGGATATCCTTACCTTGGCGTCCCTCATTCACCGTAAGCTCGACCGAGCATGGAAACCGTGACTCGATTCGCCCTTCGTATCACATCCGGGTGTTTCATTCGCTGCCGACCTAACATCCATTCAAGTTTTCTCGGACACCGCCCCCCCTGCAAGCGAGTATTCGATATCGGTTTTCCGGACCGAGGGTCTAAGTCTGTCCGAGAAGTGTCCGAGAACTGGTTGATATTGGGTCGATTCGGCGTAAAATATGGACGTTGTGGCGACTCTAGGCAGCTTTCACTTCTCCCTGTAAAATCTTTGTGAATAACGACTTACGGCAAGTGGTTCTGGTCGTGAGAATCCGGCTGGGGGCGACCTTCGGAACGGAGGGTTGCAGGTTCGGATCCTGCCGGGCGTACTAGACGGAAACTGTTGACAACAAAGGACTTGCGGCGGGACACTGAAAAGCACTGCAACGTGCACCCTGCACCCGGAGACGCCGCAAGTGTTGCATAAACCGTCGAAACCTACACCCGACTTCCCGCTTTTCGCCCATTCCAGCGGGAAATGGGGCAAGAAGATCCGGGGCAAAATCTACTACTGCGGCCGCTGGGATGACCCGGCCGGGGCCCTCGCCGAGTACCAGCTGGTGAGCACCACTTCCC
>JBJHCD010000593.1:0-4506 GCA_050485845.1 Pirellulaceae bacterium
CTTGACCGCTTCATGATGCGCATCGCGCTGGGCTATCCCAGCCCCGAAGATGAAGCGCGCATGCTGGAAATGGACCCATCGCGCACGCAACTGGCGAGCCTCGAACCGGTCATGACCGCCCAAGACAAGCGATTCGCCTGGGGCCAGATTGGGATCGGATCATTCGACGACCTCTCGGTCTGGAAGGATATTCGAGTCCACGGCAAGCGGGTCGAGCAGCCAGCCCCCTGAGGCTCGGCTCCCTGAGGATTCACCGCTGGGGAATGGACATCCCCTTGCCGACAATGTTAGAAGTTATAGATGCACCCGCTGGCCACCGCATCGAGAAAAAACTCCCGCTCAATCTTGCTGGAGATGTTCGCCGAGACTCGGTGGGAAAACTTGTAACTGAATCCGCTGGGCCGGTTTTCGCCCCAAAGCCGCAATAGCAGCCGGTAAGTCTCCATGTCCAGTTTTTCCCCCTTGACGGCGGCTTTGCGCGCTCCTTGTGGTGCGTCCAGGAATGCCTGCGTAACGCTTTTTGACCAGGCCTTCCGATGCTTGACTGGGGCTTTGGAATGCGATGTGGAGTACATGGGAGTGGAGAGATTCGTCTCCAACGTTTTCGAAAAGTCGGGTCTCTTTTCGCCGAAGGTCCAGGCGGTATATCCGTAGACATATCCCAAGCTTCCAGAAATTCGAATGGACGATTCCATCGCGTTCACCAGCGCGATCATGGAACCGGCGATGAACCCCAGGGCCCCCACGACACTCGCCGCCGCGGCAACCGCTCCGGCCGCCGAGAAGATTTCCACGATCTGCCCCAGCACCACGGCATGCCGAGCAACGTTGATCCCCATCAGCGCCTTGGCGATTTCCTCGGCCTTCTGCCGAGGCAACTTGGCGTCCTCGACCAGTTGGCGGATGATTTCTTCCTGGCGAGCCAACGGTGTTTCGGGGAGGGGAGGGACGGTCGGCCGTGTCGTCGGCGGAGGGGGAGGAAGCGGTCCGGCAGGTCCCGTCGATCGGAAGTGGGCGTCCAGCTTGGCCATGGTGTCTTTGCCGACGATTCCATCATCACGGATCGGTCCGGGCTTGGCTCGCTGAAATGCCTTGACCGCCGAGCGAGTCTCACTGAGAAAGATTCCGTCGGGTCCCCCCTTCGACGTGGAAATGGGCATCGGAATGCCAAAGTCCACGAGTGCCTGCTGGATAACTTGGACCGGTAGTCCCGTCTCGCCGTACCGCATGACGGGATCATTCGCGGCGACTTCTTCCAGACGCGGAATTCCAGAAAACCGAGGGGCGGAGAGTGGCATGGAGAGGCTCCAGAAAAAAGTTCCTTGCGATCGGAAGCGAGACGCGACAGATCCCGTTGCGCGTCTGGCTGGTTATCGCTCGTCCCCTCCCACTCGTTGCTAGAATTCCTCCGTCTTCTGGCTCGCCCTCGACTAGTCAGCGGAGAACGCTTAGGTCCTTTCGCTGGGCCGAATCAGACCGAAGGGAAGCTTCAGATTTCACTCTTCCGAAGTCTGCATTTGGCATTTCGTGATTCGCATTTTGCAATCAACCCGGCCTACCCCCGGAGGTTGAGTCGTGGAAAAGGTTCAGAGCGACAGCCGCTGGGCAGGTCGGGCCATTCTCATTTTGTGTTTGCGAATCCGCCAATTCGCAGCCCACTCTTCACGGGACACCCTGACCCCCCACAGCCTCTCTCTCTCGACAAGATAGAGAGATAGGGGACAATGCGAATTCTAAACTTACTTTTCCGATTAAATCGAGTTTAACGAAAGTCTAGAAGGGAGAGTTTCCGATAAACCGGATAAGCAGAATCCGGTGGGGGCCGGAGGATGAGGATTCTGCCCGATGATGGAACTCGAATTCAGGACCGCCGGAGGCGGAAACTCGAGATGATCTACTCCGTGGAAGGCAACAGCGGTACTCCCCTTGGCAAGAGGCCGTGCCCCGTCTTTCGCTCCGGCCTCGCAAGGCCCACGACCAAGTGGGGGCAAGGGAGTCTTTCCGGGAACGACGCTGAGGCAGCTGGGGAAGTTGTGGGCCGCCCCATTCCGTCGGCGAACATTCTGTTGCTTGTTCTCGCGATCGGCTGGATTCCGTGGGGTGGCACGAGCGTTTCAGCCCAGGACGGGCCGGCTCGCCCGCGAGCCAATGACCGGCCGGCAGCCAATTCGCCCGCCATTCCGGCCCTGTTTGCCCGAGTCACGCAAGGCATGGGGCCTTCCGTCTTTGATGATGGAGATACCCTTCCTCCCCCAGCCCAACCGAGGGGACCTCGTGGCGGATCGGCGGCCCGCATGCAGAGAGTGTGGGAGTTGGAACAGTGGGAAGAGGAAGGTGTATTCCATGACGGTTCCCACCAGGGAGACCGGACAGTCCTTTCACACCCGGAACATTGGGGATCACACCCGGAACATTGGGGCGAGGCTGGAGTTCATTCGGGCGACTGCTGCCCTCCGATCGGCATCTTCGCCTGCAGTTCCTGGGAAGGTTTCGCCGGTGTGCAAGGCTTCACCGGACCGATGAATCGAGGTTCAACCGGCAGTTTCGGCTTCCATCAAGGACTGAACTGGGGACGCCATCTCCCGCTTCTCTTCGGTGACGCAGTCGCCGGTCAAGTCGGGGTACGGGCGGTCCAGAGCAACTTCCGCGGTGCGGAGTTCACGGACGACGAACGGCGACAGGTCTTTCTCACCGGGGGACTTTTCCGCCGAGTTGATTGGGGACTTCAGGGGGGTGCCGTCGTGGACTACCTCCACGAAAGCTGGTACCTGCAGGCCGATTTCGTCCAGATTCGAGGAGAATTGAGCTGGGTATTCCCGGATCACCATGAACTGGGGTTCTGGTTCTCCGCCAACGGCCAACAACAAACCGTCAATTCCACCACCACGCGAGATGGCCAAACTCGGACCGAACAGGAGACGTGGGAAGGGACCGACTTGTACGCGTTCTTCTACCGATTCCGAGCGGACAACTGCGGGGGCGCCACGGGCCGTCTCTTTGCGGGCTTCACCGGACAGAGCGGCGGATTGCTGGGGGCGGATTGGACTCTGCCGCTCAACGAAAACTGGGCCTTGGAAAGCGGCTTCACCTATCTCATTCCTCAGGAAAGCCGCGGACTGGGAGGCCATCTCGACGACGCCTGGAATGTCGGGCTCAGCCTGGTCTGGCGACCGGGTGGCGGATTCGCTCGACAGAGTTACGCTCGGCCCCTGTTCGACGTTGCCGGCAACGGCACGTTCTTTGTCCATCGCCGCTGAAACCATCGCCGCGGAAACCATCGCCGCGGAAACCATCGCCGCGGAAACCATGACGCGGAGAAAAACAACGCTGAAAACTGGTTCACTGGCTAGTGGGAGGTGAACTTGGATTGAATTGCCTCCCGCCATCCTGCCGCCTCTTCGCCATCGAGTCGCAACGTCAAGCACTTGGCACTTCCTCCTGCCTTCACAAACTCATTCAACGGCGTCTCGATCGGTTCGAACCCGCGAGAGCGGAGGAGACTGTGCAACTCGGGACAACCGACATTGGTGATCACGGCGTGGCCGACGACGACGGCATTGCAAGCGAAAGCCCGCGCCTCTTCGGGATGAATTTCAATCAGGTCCGGAATCGCTTCTTGAATGGCGGTCTGACCGTAGGGATCGAAAGCGCGAGGGTAATACAGGGCGACGTCCGGAGCCAACGGGCAGAAACATGTGTCTAGATGATAGTAATAGGGATCAATCAACTCGACCGGAATCACTCGGCAGCCGATCTCTTGAGCAATGTGCTGGTGAGCCCGGACGTCACTGCGAATGCGATAGCCGGCAAACCAAGTCGCTCCGCAAAACAACGCATCTCCCGCCCCCTCGAAATACATGGACTCGGGAAGCCGTTCCACATCAAAGTCATGTTCCTGGAACCAGTCGGCATTGACCGTTTCTTCCCCTTGTCGTTCGGGGTAGCGGAACCGCGACAAGATGGCTTTCTGCTGGAAAATCATCGCCGCGTTCGCCGTAAAGACCAAATCGGGCAGTTGCGGCTGAGGGGGGAGCAGTTCGACTTGAACCCCCAATTGTTCGAGGATTTGGACCAAGCCCCGCCACTGCCTTTCAGCCACGGCGGGATCCGCTTGACGTTGCCTTCGCATCCAGGGGTTGATTTCGTAATGGATTCCGTAATGGTCGGGGGGACACATCAGGATCCGAGCCGTGGGTAATGGCATCGTCACACCTCCCGAGTCAAGGGTATTCCCGTGGCAGAAGTCGTTCGAAGTTCCCCCAACAATGCCCGGAGGAATGGCTCGATGTCCGTCACCACACCCACCGTCTGAAATGTCCCTCGATCGCTGAGCTTGATGACGGTGGATGGATTGATATCAACGCAGACCACTCGGACCCAAGCCGGCAACAAGTTCCCCACGGCGATGGAATGGAGGGTGGTTGCCAGCATGATGCAGAACTGAACACCGCGTAGCTTATGACGCATGATACGCTGGGCATCCAGTACGTCGGTGATCACCTACGG
>JBJHCD010000594.1:0-4504 GCA_050485845.1 Pirellulaceae bacterium
CGGCAGGTCCGCAGCGCCTGTCCCGCCGCGCGCCGCCCGCGCAGCCCTCGGCGAACACTCCCCACTCCGCCCCCTCACACAGCCCCCTCACTCAGAAAAACCAGCCCCCCCTACACCTGGATCGATTTCGGTTGAAGCCACGCCGGTCGACCGGTAGAATGCCGGAGTGGCCTTTGACTTGCCCGTCAGGTCGGTTGTCGAGAACTCGGTTCCCATAGGGGGATTTTCCGAGAGAACCGAAACCTTGACTGGCCAGCGGGGTTATTGGGGGTTGGCAGCGTCCCAGCCTTCCTTTGCCTGCCACGAACCTTCCAGCACCTCCCACCTTTGGCGCTTCATCTGTCCTTTTAAGGCGGAATATGTTTTATCAGAACGACTTACGTTCACGATTCGGTTGGACTCCCTGGCTTGCCTCGCTATCCGTTACGCTGCTTCTTGGCGGGGTTTCGCGTGGTGAGGAGGCAACCTCGGTGGAGGGGACGCCGACGGCGTTTCAGGAAAATATCGTTCCTTTCTTGCAGATGTACTGCGTTCAGTGCCATGCCGGGGAGGATGGCGAGGCGGATTTGTCATTCGATCGCTTCCAGGATTCCGCCAAGGTTCAAGAGGAATATGCCCTTTGGGAACGAGTCCTGCGGATGCTGGACGAACGCGAGATGCCCCCCGATGGGGAGGAGCAACCGACTGAAGTCGAGTTACGGGAAGTCGTCGAGGCGATACAGGCCGAACTCGATGCATTTGACTGTTCCGGGGAGCGTCGTCCGGGGCGAGTGACGATTCGTCGCCTGAACCGCACGGAATACAACAACACGCTGCGTGACTTGCTGGGAATTGACTTCCGACCGGCTGACGATTTTCCCTCCGACGACGTCGGGCACGGGTTCGACAACATTGCCGATGTCCTCTCCATGTCCCCGATCTTGGTGGAGAAGTACCTGGATGCGGCCGAGTCAGCCATTGACCAGGCACTTGCCGAGGAAGCCACCCGAAATCGACTCTTGGTCCAACTTCCGGAAAATCCTCGTCAGCGTCGCGAGTCGGCTCGGGCCAATCTCGAGCAATTCGCGACTCGGGCTTTTCGACGCCCCGTCACCGACGAGGAACTGGACCGTCTGGTCGCTCTGCTTCCCGAAGAGCGCCGGGGGGGTCGAGGCGAGCGAGGTCGTCGTAATATTCGAGACAGAAATAATCGAGACAGTAATAATCCAGACAACGCAGCACAAGAAGAGTCGTTTGGGCGGTATCTGCGAACACCATTCGTGGCAGTATTGACCTCGCCTCATTTCCTCTTCCGGATTGAAAGGGATCCGGGTGAGGAGGAGCCGGATGGGATCCGGCGGCTCGATGACTACGAAGTCGCCACTCGGCTTTCTTATTTCCTCTGGAGCACGATGCCGGACGAGGAGCTCTTCCGGTTGGCCAAGGAAGAGAAGCTGGGGCATTCGGACATCATGGAGCAGCAGGTTCGCCGCATGCTGGCCGACCCGAAAGCTCGAGCGCTGGTCGACAATTTCGCCGGTCAATGGCTGCAACTTCGGGATGTGGAGCGAATTTCGCCCGATCCGGAGCGATTTCCTTCGTTTGACGAGCCACTGCGGCTGGCGATGTTGAGGGAAACCGAGCTGTTTTTTGAAACAATCATTCGCGACGACCGCAGCGTGCTCGATTTTCTCAACGCCGACTTCTCCTACGTCAATGAACGACTGGCGAGCCACTACGGGATCGCCGATGTCAAGGGAGAGGAGTTTCAACGTGTCTCCCTGCCGCCGGATCGGCGAGGCGTCTTGACGCAGGCCAGTATTCTGTTTCTGACGTCCAATCCGACTCGTACGTCACCGGTCAAGCGAGGGCAGTGGATTCTCAGCAATATCCTGGGACAACCACCTCCCCCCCCACCCCCCGGAATTGAAGAATTGGACGAGGATGGGGAAACGCTCGGATCGTTGCGTGAGCAGATGGAGCAGCATCGAAGCAACCCCTCGTGTGCGGTCTGCCACCGGCAGATGGACGCACTCGGTTTTGGTTTGGAAAATTTCGACGTGATCGGAGCTTGGCGAGACCAGGATGGCCGATTCGACATCGATCCTTCCGGTGAACTTCCCGGCAATCAGCGGTTTTCGGGGCCGGCGGACTTGATGGAGATTCTGGCTCAATCAAGGCGGGACGATTTTACTCGCTGTCTTGCGGAAAAAATGTTAACCTACGCACTAGGTCGAGGGCTGGGTCCCTACGATCGCTGTGCGGTCAATGCGATCCTCGAGCGAATGGAGCAGAACGAATATCGCTTCAGTTCGCTGGTGATGGGTGTCGTGTCGAGCGACCCGTTCCTCATGCGAGAGTCCTTAGGAGAAGAATGATGCAATATCAACCTCACGTTTCTCGTCGTACCGTCCTCCGCGGACTCGGTGTCTCTCTGGCCCTGCCATGGATGGAATCGCTGTCGCTCGGTGCGACTCGCACCGCGGATCCTCTGGCGGCGGCCGCCAACACACCACCTCGCCGCATGGCATTCATCTTTGTTCCGAATGGCGTGCACGTTCCCGACTGGGTTCCCGAGCAGGAGGGATTCGGCTACAAGCTCCCCTACATTCTCGAACCGCTGGCTGCCGTGCGAGACGATATGATGGTGCTCAGCGGACTCACCCATGACAAGGGTCGGGCCAATGGGGACGGCCCGGGCGACCATGCTCGCAGCGCTTCGGTCTTCTTGACGGGAGCCCAGCCCCGCAAGACGGACGGCTCCAATATCCGTTCCGGGATTTCGGTCGATCAATATGCCGCTCAGGCACTCGGCTCCGCCACTCGCTTCCCCTCGTTGGAGCTTGGATGTGAAGCGGGCCGGAGCGCCGGCAACTGCGATTCGGGTTACAGCTGTGCCTACTCCTCGAACATCTCCTGGGCGGGCGAAGCGACTCCCGTCGGGAAAGAGGTGAATCCGCGGCTGGTCTTCGAGCGATTGTTCTCCAATGGCCGAAGCGAGAGTGAATCGCTGCGGGCCGAGCGGACCGCCCTTCGGCGAAGCGTGCTCGATTACGTTTCCAGTGACGCGCGACGACTACAGGACAAACTCGGTCGCAATGACAACCGCAAGCTGGAAGAGTACTTGTCCGGCGTGCGGGAGATCGAGCGGCGAATTGAGCACAGCGAGCTGGAAACTCAGCAATTCGACCCGGCGGAACTGGAAGTTCCCGAGGGAGTTCCGCAGGACTATGCCGCTCATATCCGCTTGATGTGCGATATGATGGTGTTGGCCTTCCAAACCGATTCCACTCGAATCGCCACGATGATGTTTGCCAATGCGGGCAGCAACCGCAATTATCGTCACATTGAAATTCCGGACGGTCACCATGACCTCTCGCATCATGCGGGTGACCCGAAGAAGCACGCGAAGATCCGGCAAATCAATCGGTTCCATGTCGCGCAGCTCTCCTACTTCCTCCAACGACTCCGCTCGATTCCGGAAGGCAACGGCACGCTGCTCGACAACTGCATGATTCTGTACGGTAGCGGACTGAGCGACGGGAATCGCCACAACAACGAGAACCTCCCGATCCTGCTGGCAGGACGAGGTGGCGGGACGCTCGACACGGGCCGACACGTCCGATACGAGCATGAGACCCCGCTTTGCAACTTGTTTATGTCGATGCTGGACCGATTCGGTTCACCCGCGCCGTTCATCGGCGACAGCACGGGGCGACTCTCGGGGCTGCAGGTCTAGTCGCGAGATAAACCGACAGTCGTCAATTTGCGTGTCGCGGACGCTTACGCCCGCGGCAGCCGACTCGGGAGCTATTCCACCTCGGAACTCCTGATTTCGCAAAGATTCAACAACGCCCCGGGGCCTCCATCGGCCCCGGGGTTTTTTAGAATGCCCAACGCGCCCCCGTGGGACGGCCCCAACTGGCGGGACGAGGCCGTCGTTTCGGAATCATGTTGGGGCCTCTTACATCACGGGACGCCGTCTTCTCCCGGACCTCCTTACGTTGGACTCGATCAGTCATGCCTCCTCGACTTTCGCGAAACCCAAAATTTCCCTCGCTGCCCGTCATTGTTCTTGCCGGCGCCTGTCTTTCGACACTGTTCATGCCGGCTTGGTCGGTGACCCATGGTCAGCAAGAGGATTTGGTGGTCCCGTCACTCGAGCCATTGCTGAAAGGGCTGGAGAGTTCCGAGGTGGAAGCGCGGCGGGATGCGGCCTATGAGTTATCGAAATTGGGGCCGGCCGCCAAGGAAGCGGTGCCGGCCTTGATCAAGGCCTTGGACGACCGCGACAACCAGGTCTGGGTACAGAGCGTTCACGCCCTGGCTCGGATCGGCGAGGATGCCCAGGAGGCCATTCCCGCGCTGGTCACTTTTCTGTCGGTGCGAGACGATCAAAAGCGTTACCGGGCGGCATTCGCCTTGGGACATATCGGTCCGGTCGCCATTCCGGCGCTAGTCGAAGTCTTGCGGGATGGCAATTCGGCGGCCCAGGCCAGCGCGGCCGAGGCAGTTACGTTTATCG
>JBJHCD010000595.1:0-4503 GCA_050485845.1 Pirellulaceae bacterium
CTGCCGACCCGCCCGAACGTCGACGAGGCCGACGTCTCCGACAAGCCGACCTGGCTGCGCGAGGGCATCCCGCCCATGCCGCCGTGGCTCCTCGAGTCGATGACCCAGGACCACCGCCACCGGGAGCCTCCACCATGCATCATGCCCCATTTCGCTCCAGCCCTCTCCCGCCTCCTCGCAGGTCACGGCGAGACGGCTCGGGCCGATTCCCATTCTTATTCTTACTGAGTGGACTGATCGTCAGTCTCTTCGGTTACGGTACGCTGTCGGCCGAGGAGCAAGGAGGGGAAAAACGTTCTGGCCGGCCGAATGTGCTGTTCATCATGTCGGACGACCTGAACAACTCACTCGGCTGCTACGGCCATCCGTTGGTTCACAGCCCCAACATCGACCGCTTGGCGGCCAGGGGCGTTCGCTTCGAACGTTCCTACTGCCAGTTCCCCTTGTGCGGGCCAAGCCGTAATTCGATGTTGACGGGTCTGCATCCCAACAGCACGGGAATCCATCTCAACCAGGTGATCTTTCGTCAGACCATTCCCAGTCACGTTAGTCTGCCTCAAGCTTTCCGCCTGGATGGCTACTTCGCAGGCCGCATCGGAAAAATGTATCACTACAATGTCCCCAAGAGCGTGGGGACCAACGGCCATGACGACCCAGGGTCCTGGGAATTGGAACTGAACCCGGCCGGCTGTGACCGCATGATCGAGGAACCTGATATTTTTTCCTTGATCCCGGGAGTGTTTGGCGGCACGCTTTCGTGGTACGCCTCTCCCCGAGGGGACGAGGAGCACACCGACGGCATGCTGGCCGAGGACGCTTGCTGGGTCCTGGAGCGGTGTGCCCGACGACCGGAACGCCCGTTTTTCCTGGCGGTCGGTTTCTACCGTCCCCACACGCCGTATGTCTCGCCGAGCCCCTATTTCGATCGTTACGATCCCTCGGAAATGCCCGTGGTCCAAGGCTGGGAAGAGGATCAACAAGACCTGCCACAAGATGCGTTGGGGAGCCACAAGGCCGAGCACGAGAAGCTGACTGACGATCTGCGCCGTCAAGCTCTCCAAGCCTACTTTTCCGCCGTGACTTTCGTGGACGCCCAGGTGGGCCGAGTTTTGGACAAGTTGGATGAGCTGGGGCTGGCGGATAACACAATCGTTGTTTTCACCAGTGACCATGGCTATCACTTGGGCGAACATGGACTCTGGCAAAAGCTAAGCCTCTTCGAGGAGAGTGCCCGCGTGCCGTTGATCATTGCGGGACCTGGCGTCGTTCCAGGGGGAGTTGCCGAGGCGCCGGTCGGTTTGATCGACCTCTATCCTACATTGGCCGAGATGTGCGACGTACCCTCGCCCGACAATCTTCAGGGGCAATCACTCGCTGCCATGCTGCGGGATCCCAGTGAGCCAGGTCAAGGGTGGGCCGTCACTCAGGTCCGCCGTGGCCGAGGAGCACAGATGCGGTTCGGTTATTCCATCCGCACGCCGCGTTGGCGGTACACACAGTGGGATGAGGGGAGGCGGGGGGAGGAACTGTACGACCACCAATCCGATCCAAGGGAACAGCACAACCTCGCCTGGAACGAAACCGACCGCCTGAAGCATGCCGAGACCTTGGACGAATTGTCAGCCCTGCTCCAAGAGGCCATGGCCACCACATTCCCAAAAGATGGCAAGATTCCTGAGATTCGAGCTGACGTTTGGGCCCCCAACCTGACCGAACCTTAAGAGCGATGGACGACTTGGATTCCATTTCAGCATCGGCCTATTTTGTGTCCTTGCAAAGGCCAACACGAATCCCAACGAAGAGATTGATCATGAATCAGGCAGTAGACCGGCGGCGTTTTCTGAAGCTTGGTGCGACATGAACTCGTCCCATCACGACGCCGGCTCAAGCTGCTCGACCTTGCTCATCGTTACCAACGGGTAGATTTGATGGCGATACTTTCCATCTTCACAACGCACCAACACGACGGCCGACATCGAGCTGACAGTCACCATCTCGCGGTTGGTAATATCAACCGTGTCTCCACTGTTCATTGTGACGCGAATCGGTCCCTGCCTGATCCATTGGTTCAGCTCTTCACGATCCACCGCATTCCTCCGGTCTCGCCTAGATCTCGGAATAAGACACCGCCATGATAGTTCTCCGCGAATTATACCGCTCAGCCGGCCGACGACCAACCAAACGGCGCCCTGACTCCTCCCCACGCTCACGGCTGTCATCTTAGGGGGACGAGAAGCTAAACTCAACGCGAAACAACGTCCGTCCAACCATTGGGAGATTGATCATGAATCATGCAGTAGACCGGCGACATTTCTTGAAGCTCGGTTCAGCCCTGATGGCCGGCGCCGCGGTTTCCACTCGGGCTGCCGAAGACCGACCAGCGGCGCCCGACGAGGTCTCCGAGGTATCGCCACATCGATTGACCGTGATTGAGGGTAACGCTCGGGAGCGAGGTCGCCGGTATGGGGACGCTTTTCGAGAGGGCATCCAGGCATTCCTGCAGCGGGAAATCTATCAGGTCTTCGCCAAAGACGAGGAGGCCAAGCGGGACCTGCTGAATTACGGCGGGGCTTGTGCCGACCAGGTAGCCGAGTTCTCCCCGAAAATCATGGAAGAGCTCGTGGGGATCGGCGAGGCGACCGAATTGGATGTCAAGGAGTTAGTCCTGATTTCGCTCCACGAGGAGCTTTATCATCGCGGCACCTTGCCGCCTGTTCCTCACTGCACGGCCGTCGCCTTTGGTCCCCCGGAGTCGGTGGATGGAGACACCTATTGCGGCCAAACCTGGGACTGGATGCCGCGGCTTCTGGGCGTGTCTCAATTGGTGCATTGGAAACGCGAAGCGGGACCGAGTCTGCTTGGTTATGCCTATCCCGGTTTGTGGACGGGGGCCGGGATGAATTCGTCGGGGCTGGCGTTGACCTGGACGTCGGGACAGGGCAAGGGAATCCCGGGGCCCCGAGTGGGGATTCCGAGTTATCTGCTGATCGCCCACCTGTTGTACCAGTCGTCGATGGAGGAGGCCTTGGAGGAGGCTCGCCGAGCGACCCATGCCGGTTGGTTTACCTTCGTGCTGGCGGACGGAGAGGGACGGCTGGCGAACATCGAGGGAACTCCGCGGGAACTAGCCATCGAGGAGCATCGCGGCCATTTGGCTCGAGCCTATTTCGGCAGCCGTCAACTGACGGGATCACCGGAGGGGGAGCCGGTTCGTTATGGAGAGCGTTGTGCTCGGATGTATGAATTGCTTCGCGCCCACCAAGGGAAGATCAGCCCCGAGGGGCTCAAGAGGGACTTTTGCCGGTCCGACGCGGGGATCTACAACGACCGCATGACGATCGATGTCTTTCTATTCAACACGACCCGCCGCACGCTCGAGATCACACGCGGTCTGAATCACACGGGTCAGTGGCAGACATTCTCGCTTGAGTCCTGATAGGCTCTCCATGAACTCGATGAGTAATCTCTCGCGACGCGGAGGTCCAAAAACCGCCAGAACCGAAGGCTGTCTTTGGATTCTTCGTGTTTGAATTTTCCTTCGCTGGCCGCTCGAACTCGCGAAACGAATCGTCTCACCTGGTTGATGCGCGCCGCAAGCGATCCATGATGGCATGCCCCAGGCCTGTTTCCGGAACGGGGCGGGCGAGAATGTAATCAAGCTCCAGAGCGTCGAGTCGTCGCATCGCGGCAAACAGATTGGCGGCCGCTTCCCTAAGACATGCCCGCTCCGACAGTACTTCGATCGCGGCAAAGCCAGTCCTGCTCGAAGGGGGCCCCAACGTCAGTAGGCCGACTCGCAAGCCCCGGCGCGGCGGGTCATTCGACAGTCCCAGCGGCGTGGACGGAGCGTAATGCCGTGGAAGCTGCCCAGGGCTCGCAGGCTGACTCGCAATCCCTGTCAAAACCCTCAACGGACCGATCACCGCCTCGATCTGCTCGGCAGTGACGCCGCCCGGTCGGAGCAACACGGGCTGGTCTTCAAGAAACGAAACAACGGTGGATTCGACGCCAACGTCGCACGGCCCGCCATCGAGAATATTCGACAGCCGATCGCCAAATTGATCGACGACATGCTGTGCCGTAGTCGGACTGACGGAGCAAAAGATATTCGCACTCGGCGCAGCAATCGGAACCTCCGCCAATTCGATCAAGCGACGTGCAACGGGATGGGCGGGACAGCGGATCGCCACGCTTGGCAAGCCCGCCGTGACGATATCCGGCACGCACGCCCGTTTGGGCAACACGACCGACAACGGCCCCGGCCAAAACTGGGCGATCAGGTCCAAGGCCGGTTGAGGCACTCGATCGACAAAAGCTTGCAGCTCGTCAGGCCTGGCGACATGCACGATCAACGGATCGAACCGCGGTCGCCCTTTCAACTCGAAGATTTTCGCGACCGCAACGGCGTCCAACGCGTTCGCCCCCAATCCGTATACGGTCTCCGTTGGAAACGCCACGAGGTTCCCCTCGCGAATAACCTGAGCGGCACGGACTATGTCTTGC
>JBJHCD010000596.1:0-4488 GCA_050485845.1 Pirellulaceae bacterium
CCAGCAGCAATAGATCGTCTCCCTGTTCCTGAAGCTGCTTGACTTGCTGCGCCGAGATCTCCCTCGGCAGTGATTCTTCCGGCCTATTCATGCGGTCTCCTGTCTCCTGGATCGGCGTACGGTTCGGGGCGATGGGTGGCAAGAGGGGGGGGGATTGGTACCCAAGGCGTCTCGCCGCTTTACCCCCCACATCTCAGCTTTGTCGTTAAAAGGTCATCGGCTCGCAGGCGAGCCTCGGCGAAGTTCTCCGCGTGCGCGGCGGCCTTCCATTCCAGAAGCCCTCCCTAGTTTGTCAGAATGCCCAACCCGAGGACACCCGTCGGATTATTTGGTCACTGGTCACTGGACGTTGGTCACTGGTCATTGGTCATTGACGGGTTGGCGAATGGAAGGCGGGTACCCGGGGGGACCCCTCGATCACGGGAACTACCTACCGCCGGTCAGGCCAGGCGCGTCCGGTCGGAAGACACCCTACGCTCGGTTCACGCTCGGTTCTGCGCTTGGCCCCACAACCCCCTCACAAGTGGTGCACCATCAAATCCGAAGACAGCCTGCGGGTTTGATGCCTCGGGCGGTTTCTTGGTCCGAGATCCGAGGGCGGGGCGGGTTGGCGAACCGGAGGAGGGGGGGCGCATAAACCCGCTCGTTCGATCTGCTTGTCCATCCCCTATAAGGACAGGTACGTCCGGTCGAAAGACACCCTACGCTCGGTTCTGCCCTTGACCCCAACACCCCCACCAGTGGTGTACGTCGGATCCTAAGACAGCCTGCGGGTTTGGTGCTAAGACAGCCTGCGGGTTTGATGCCTCGGGCGGTTTCTTGGTCCGAGATCCGAGGGCGGGGCGGGTTGGCGAACCGGAGGAGGGGGGGCGCAGAAAACCACTTGATAGATTTACTTGATAACCCCCTGTGATGACATGCACGCCTGGTCGGAAGACACCCTACGCTCGGTTCTGCGCCTGGCCAAACGCCGGCCCCCCACAAGATGTATCCATCAAATCCGAAGACAGCCTGCGGGTTTGATGCCTCGGGCGGTTCTCGGTCCGAAGTCCGAAGGCGGGGGCGGGTTGGCTAACCGGAGGAGGGGGGGCGCATGAACCCGCTCGTTCGATCTACCTTGCCACCCACTATAAGGATGAGCACGTCCGGTCGGAAGACACCCTACGCTCGGTTCCCTATGCTCGGTTCGTCGCGACGTTGCCAGATCCTCGGAGGCCGTGAATCCGTCGCGGGGCGCTATTGGAATCGTCGATAGCGCTCGTTATCCGAATGCTCGCTGATAGGCTCGAAAATGGCGAAGGTGTTGCGGAACTCGGCGGAGTGTTCGCGGTGCCGGCATGAGTCAGTGGCCGTCAATGAAGGGACGATTGGTACTGGCCGCACTGCTACGCATCGGCTGGGCGGTCAAGGCTCGCCCGCGAGCCGTTGACGTCAATCCGGTACGTCCCACTTTCTTGGCGATTCTTAACGCGTCTTGGCGCGTCCTGGTTGGGCCGATTTCACTTTCTCGGTTCACGATCACGAGGAAATCGGTCGTCGTATGCTGGCGCACATTGCCCAACGTACTGGACTGACGCCAGATGACCTATAAATGGATCCCTGCCGCTTTGGTCGGTTGGCGTTACAATGGTGGCATCTTTTTGATGGCTCCAACCAAACCCATGCGGCAGTCGGCCCCCAGGATGAACTTTGGCAAGCTCGCGACGTGAATTCGCCTATTCGGTGGTCCAACAACTTCGTCAAGCCGGATACGAAGCCCTCTGGGCAGGGGGGTGCGTGCGGGATGAACTCCTGGGAAGAATCCCCAAGGACTACGACGTCGCCACGAACGCTCCTCCCGAACGCGTTCGCCGCCTATTCGGCCATCACCGCACCTTGCCCATCGGCGCGGCCTTCGGGGTAGTCGCCCTGCTGGGCCCACCCGAAGTCGGTTCGATCGAAGTTGCCACCTTCCGTCGCGATGCCGCCTACTCGGACGGTCGCCATCCGGACCATGTCACTTACGGCACGGCCGAGGAGGACGCTCAGCGGCGAGATTTCACGATCAACGGCATGTTCTTCGACCCACTCGAAAACCGGTTGCTCGATTTCGTCGGCGGACAACGCGATCTCGAGGAGGGAATGGTGCGCGCCATCGGTGACCCGAGAAAACGGATCGCCGAGGATAAGCTGCGGATGCTGCGAGCCGTCCGCTTCGCCGCTCGATTCGACTTTCGACTCGACAGCGCCTGCCTCGCGGTCATCCGCGAACGTGCCGAAGAGATTCTCATGGTCAGTGCCGAGAGGATCGGGGCGGAACTCCGGATGATGCTGCATCATCCGAGTCGTCCTCAAGCCGCCCGACTGCTGGTACAATCTCGGCTTCTCCCGGTACTACTTCCGGAAGGAGTGCCCGCCTATGAGTGGGACGAGCGTGGTGGGGAGGGGAATAATCATTGGCGGATGACACTCGAAATATTCAACGCCCTGGGAATTCTGGACGAGGTGACGCCCGGCCTGGCCGCACTGCTCCGCGGTATCTGGCTCACCTCCCCTCACTCCCCTCACTCCCCCCGCCTGCTGGACGCGCTCTCCCACCGCTGGCGACTGACGAATGCCGAGCGGGATGGAGCCGAGTTTCTGCTCGAACATGAGGCCGTGATCCTTCAAGCTCGACAACTCCCCTGGTCCCGACTGCAACGACTCTTGATCGCTCGGCGAGCCGACGATCTATTACGCTACTGCGAAGCGGTCGCCATGGTCCGACAAACCGGGGAAGAGGATGTGAAGTACTGTGCCGATAAGCGGGAACTACCCGTCGAAGAACTCGACCCTCCCCCGCTACTCGACGGCAACGACCTCCGCCGGATCGGCTTGCCCCCCGGCCCCGAATATCGAATCCTGCTCACCGCCATCCGGGACCGACAACTGGACGGCAAACTGAAGTCGCCCACCGAAGCGCTGGAGTGGATTCGCCACCAGATCGCTCACCCCACCAACTTGGAGAAATCTTAGATGTACTACTTGGACATTGTCATGCGGATCATGCATATTCTCGGGGCGGTCTTGCTGCTGGGAAGTATTCTCTTTCAGCGGTTCGCCCTGCTGCCCGCAATCAAGGAACTTCAGAGCGACGAGACAGCGAATCAAATCCGCCAACTCCTCCGAGGGCGAATCGCCCGGATCACCATGTTCTCCGCTGCCCTTCTGCTGGTCAGCGGCCTGATCAACACTGCACGAATCTCCATTGAGAATCGATTTCCCGACGGTGACTACCACATGCTCCTGGCGGTTAAGCTGCTTCTGGCGATGTTCATCTTCTACCTCGCAAGCGCCTTGGCGGGTCGATCTGAAACGGCGGAAAAACTGCGAACCAACGCCACGAGGTGGCTGAACATGCTGCTAGCCGCCTCCCTGCTGATTGTCGTCCTCGGTGCCGCGATGAAACTGGCCGTCCGAGAACCGAAAGGCGACCGCTCCCCCAGAGGAATCCCGCAAGAGGTGGAAATGTTGGATGTCGAATTGCCAGATCTCGAACTGCCAGATCCCCAGCAAGAAGAAGATTGAATATCCATGGACAAGAAAGCCAAGAAACGTCTCGAGGTCATCCGTCAGCGGTTACAAGCGCTGCAGCAAAAGTTAGCGGGGGCCAAGCAGCAACCCGATGAGCCCGGCGAGGCGGAAAAACTAGAACAGGAAATTCAAAAGCTGGAAGCGGAAGCTCGAACTTTGCGGGAAAAGTAACCCGGATCGGCTCCGTGGAACCGCCGGAGCCACTTACTTCCCCCCATCGGGCAAGCGACTGATCCGGGGGCCCGACTCCATCTGCTCGGCGTTCAGTTCCTTGTATAATCCGACTTCGTCGATGCCATCGCCATTGAAGTCACCCACAATCGGATAGTCCCCTTCTCCCGCCAACTCGAACACTCGGTCCGTCGCGTCGATCTCACGATTCCGGTTGCTGTCAATGATGACCGTGCCGTTGCGGTAGACACCGATGTCGTCAATGCCATCTCCGTTGAAGTCGCCCACCAAGGGGATGTCCCCTTTTTGACCGAAGGTAAACTGTTCATCCGCCGCCGTCAGGCGACCGTCGCCATCGATATCCAGCACCCAGACACCGTCGCGGAAAATCCCGATGGTGTCGATGCCGTCGCCGTTCCAGTCACCGGCCAACGGCACGTCCCCTCCACTGCCAAAGCGGAAGACGTGATCGATCAGATCCATCCGCGCGGCACCATTCTCGGTTAAGCGGAGGGCCCGCAAGCGATCGGTTGCTTCCTCCGGAGGAGGTGGTAGGTTCTTCGGTTGTCCTCGAGTGGCGTTCTCAACGTCGGGCAATCCAGGCTCGCGTTCCAGGGCGACTGGATCTTTGGCCCACATGATTCCGAAAATCCCGATGTCGTCCTTCCCATCTCCGTTCCAATCCCCAACGACGGGAAGGTCATTCTCGTCACCCAGCTTGCACCAGAGATCCCCTTCATCCCACTCCCCGTTGCCGTTCAGGTC
>JBJHCD010000597.1:0-4485 GCA_050485845.1 Pirellulaceae bacterium
CCCTGGAGGAGGACGTCGAGCGATCTTGCTGCAGGAGATTCTCACCCCACCCACCCAGCGCTGGAAATAGCTCTCCTCGCACTCCAGACAAGCTTCGCCGACAAGACAAACAAGACAAATGGTAGCGAATCCAGACGGTTCTCACCTCATTTCGCCGGCGAGAGCCTCGAACGGAGAGCAAACTCGAGAAACCTCGAAAGACCTCAAGAACACTCGAAAATACTCGAAAATACTTGGAAATACTTGGAAATTGACAACGTAACGGAAGGGTGATCAGGATGACAGTCAAGCCAGTGGTGCCGGGAACGACTCGAATCGGTTGGATTGGGACGGGGGTGATGGGTTCGAGCATGGTCGGCCATCTCATGGAAAAGGGATTTTCGGCCACCGTTTTTAATCGCACCCAGGAGAAGGCCCAGCGGGTACTCGATCGGGGTGCGAAATGGGGCGCGACGCCGAAGGAGGTTGCGGAGCAAAGCGACGTGATTTTCTCGATAGTCGGCTACCCGCATGACGTGCGGCAAGTGATCTTGGGAGAAGAGGGAGCCCTGGCCGGGTCTGCCGAGGGAGCGATCTTGGTGGACATGACGACCAGTGAGCCTTCGTTGGCCGTGGAGATCGCCGAGCGGGCGAAGGCCCAGGGAGTCCACTCGGTCGATGCCCCCGTATCGGGAGGTGACATCGGGGCTCGGGAAGCTCGGCTCTCCATCATGATCGGCGGAGAGAAGGAAGTGGTGGACGCCCTGCGCCCCTGCTGGGAGGCCATGGGGAAGACCATCGTCCATCAAGGGGGACCCGGGGCGGGACAGCATACGAAAATGGTCAATCAAATCCTCATCGCCACGAACATGATCGGGGTCTGCGAAGCCCTGCTTTACGGCCATCGAGCTGGGTTGGATCTGGAGACGGTGCTGCAGTCGGTCTCCTCCGGCGCCGCTGGAAGCTGGTCCCTCTCGAACCTCGGGCCCCGAATGATCGCCAATGATTTCGATCCCGGCTTTTACGTCGAACACTTCATTAAGGACATGCGAGTGGCACTGAACGAAGCCGCTCGGATGAATCTCTCCCTCCCGGGTCTGGCCCTGGCGCAACAGCTCTATCAGGCCCTCATGGCCCAAGGGCATGGACGCGACGGGACGCAGGCCCTCCAATTGGCTCTCGCTTCCCTCTCCGCGATCGATTGGAAGAATCGCTGAATCCGCTGTGTCCTGTGAATTCGTTGAATTCGATGCTTGTCATCCATCCCGAGAATTCAACAAATCCCGCGAATCCCGTGCGTTGCTTACGGAATTCGCGGATTGACTCCACTTCCCAGTCGTTTCCGTTTGACTTGTGCCGGTGGTAACGTAGCCTTCTCGGTCGAAAGCAATTCCGGCTGGGGAGAGCGGATGGTGAGTTCGTGCGTCTCGCTTTCCCTTCGACGACCGTGGCTGCCTCGGTTGGAAGTCCATTGCTTGCCCCAGGGGGGGCGTCGCCGAGCTGACGGAGCTGTTTGTCGTGAGGAGCTGGGGAAATTCATGATTGCACATGTGTCGCCGGAGACTCAGCCTGGGCGCCGGGCGTCCGAAATTGCGCCACGAACGGTCCTGATTGTGGACCGCGACCAGGAGCAGGCATTTTGTTTGTCGCGCCGGTTAACCACGCAGGGATTCATCACGATGACCGCTGATCGCGGGTTGCTTGCGATGGGAATCGCCCAAGCCGAAACCCCCGATCTGATTCTGTTGGACGTGAGTCTCCCGGATCGGGACGGGTTGGAGGTCTGCCGCGACCTGACCGATTCCCCGGTGACTTGTCACATTCCCGTGATCGTCCTGGGTGACGTCGCTCACCCCGGCGCCATCCGACTCGCCCGCTCGGCCGGTTGCCGGTTCTATCTTCTCAAGCCTTACGATCCCAACGTCCTGTTGACACTGATCGAGGCGACTCTGGGGAGTGGGCGATAGGACCGAACCGAGTCCCTGGGCCGCCGGAGCAGGGAAGCCAAGAGAAGGAAAGTCGAAGGAAAGGAAGGGGAAGGAAATGACGGAAGTTGCTTCGAGTGGGGCGTCGCCGAAAGTCGCTCGCATCTGCTGCATCGGAGCCGGATACGTCGGTGGCCCAACCATGGCCATGATCGCTCGGCAATGTCCTCATATTCAGGTCGAGGTCGTTGATATCAATGCCGAGCGGATTGCTCAGTGGCAAACCGACCACCTCCCCATTTACGAGCCGGGGCTGTTGGAGATTGTCCGGGAGTGTCGAGGCCGGAATCTGGAATTTTCGACCGATGTGGACTCGGCGATCCGCCGCGCGGACATGATTTTCATTTCCGTGAATACTCCGACCAAGACATTTGGAGTCGGTGCGGGACGAGCGGCCAATCTCGAGTTCGTGGAAAAATGTGCTCGTCGCATCGCGGCCGTGGCGGAGGGCCATAAGATCGTCGTCGAGAAGTCGACATTGCCGGTTCGGACGGCGGAGGCCGTTAAGACGATTCTAGCCAGTTCCAACTCGGGATCCTCCTTCGATGTGCTCAGCAATCCCGAGTTTTTGGCCGAGGGAACGGCCATCGAAGACTTGACCTGTCCGGATCGAGTCTTGATCGGCGGGGAATCGGAGGGGGCGATCGAGGCCTTGGCGGAGATCTACGGCCATTGGGTTCCCCGAGAGAAAATCTTGCGAACCAACCTCTGGAGCAGTGAGCTTTCCAAGCTGACGGCCAACGCCTTTCTCGCTCAGCGCGTCTCCTCGATCAACGCCATTTCGGCCCTGTGCGAAGCGACCGAGGCCGACGTGGATGAAGTGGCCCAGGCGATTGGAACCGACTCCCGCATCGGTCCCAAGTTCCTCAAGGCCTCCGTCGGTTTCGGAGGCTCTTGCTTTCAGAAGGATATTCTGAATCTGGTCTATTTGTGCGAGTATTTCGGCTTGCCGGAAGTGGCGGAGTACTGGCAGCAGGTCGTCCGGATTAACGACTATCAGAAGAGTCGTTTTGTTCGCCGCATTGTCCGGCAGCTCTTCAACACCGTGTCGGACAAGAAGATTGCCATCTGGGGATTTGCCTTCAAAAAGGACACGAATGACACGCGGGAGTCGGCCGCGATCTACGTCTGTCGCGACCTGTTGGAGGAACGGGCCTCGTTGGCGATCTATGATCCGCGAGTTCGCGAAGGCCAGATTCGAGCCGATTTGGAGGGGGTGATGAAGGGCCCCGATGGCCGGCTGACGGACACGGCGAGCCGACTTCTGGAAGAGAACGTTCACTTTGCCGCGTCGGCCGAGGAGGCGGCGGACCAGTCTCATGCCATTGCCGTGCTGACCGAGTGGGATGAGTTCCGTGAGGTTGATTTCGCGTCGATTCATGCGCGCATGCAACAACCAGCCTGTATCTTCGACGGCCGGAACATTTTGAAATCCCTCCACCTCGACCAGCTCGGATACGTTTACCAGGGCATCGGGTTCCAGGGTTAGGTTCCGGAAGTCGCAAATTCGTTCCTGTCGGCTGAGTTTCTCGGTACATTCCCTGGCCTGTTTCGCTAAGTGGTACAGAGTTTGCTTAGAGGAGACGGCATCGGTTGCGGGAGTTCTGCTGGCGTTGTGTGGCCTCCTCCCGGCACTTCGCCCGTCGTGATGCAAGGCCTCCATGACCATGAACATACCCAACAGACCAATCGACTCCGGCGGTTCATTGAACCGCCGTGGCGAAGGTGACGACGACGGCAACTATCCCGCAATAGACGTATTGCTTGTGGACGACGAGGCCTCGATTCGGGTGCTGGCCGGACACATTCTCCGCCGCAACGGCTTTGCTGTCTTGGAAGCATCCAATGGGATGGAGGCCCTTCGCATTCTGAAATCCACCCCTTCCGTCCAGCTGCTGATCAGTGATGTGGAAATGCCCGAGATGCGGGGGACGGAGTTAGCGGAGGAAGCCTCGGAAATCCGCCCCGACCTGAAGATCCTTCTGCTTTCCGGATATACCGACGACAGTCGAGTTCACCGAGGCGTGCTTCGCGACGAATTCGGATTCCTGGCCAAACCTTTTTCTCCGGCGGAACTGATGCGGCGCGTACGGCAGATTCTGGGTTAGCTCCACGGCGGGTGACTCCCGTCCCAAGGGGGGCGTGCCATTCTGGGCGGGAGTGTGGCAGGGAAACGGAATCCGACCGGCCGATACCCTGGAACGGCTGAAGGCCTGTCGCCGAGGATTGACGGTGCAGCGAGGGGAGTGATGGTAACCGATTCGGTTTCCGACGAGCGTTTGCGGCTCGCGGACGGGTCGCTCCCCGAGTCGGGGGACATCGGCTTGCAGGCGAGCCCGGGAGAAACGGGTGTTCTGACGCGCGATCAAGGGGCTTGGGAGGATTGTGGCGCAAATGACTGGAAGAGCCGGAAGGTAAATCTCGCGGTTTATTCGCCCCACACTCCAGAGTTGGCTATGATAAGGGGAGCCACCAGTTGGTCGGGCGCCAACGGTGATCTCTGAGGCAAGAGCCCCTGAAC
>JBJHCD010000598.1:0-4478 GCA_050485845.1 Pirellulaceae bacterium
CGCTGGCGCTGAGCCGCCACCCCACCGCGCCTGACGCGTTCCCAATCGGCCACCACTCAATTGCCCTGCGCAAGGCAGGACGTCGTGGATGCAACGCTCACCCATGTCTGTCCGACACGGTCGAGGCGTATTGAAGATCCATCGACGCTCAGGCGCATCGACATGGAATAGGAAGTCTCCGCGGACGGAAGTGGCGACTCCCCGGGAAGCTGAATCGATTGCGCCTTATCGGTCCGTTCAACCGTATAGGAAAACGCGGCCGAATGGATTCTCTGCTCACGGGACCGCCAAGCGTCGAGAACTTCCTGGACAGTTATCTCATGACACACTGCATGAGCGGTACAGCTCAATAATGCTGCGAAAGCTGTTGTGCTGCCGAGCAGGCGAGTCGGGAAGGCATTCCTTCGATGAGAACATAATGAAGCGATCACTAATGCCGCCTTCAACGGGATGAAGCCGGACTTGACTCTGGCGAGTATCCGATTACCTAATGATGCATTGGTAGTCCTAATCATGGAAGGGCAACCCCGAAATAACAGACGTTTCGCCTAAGACACTCTAAAAATCCTCACTCGGTACGGCACCGTCGCTCTTGCCATTGATGAATACCCATGTCGGCCAGTGAATCGCTTCTTGGATCGGCCTCACCGAGCCATCGGCCAGGCAGCAATTCACAATGCCGGGATGCATCGAGTCCGCGCCGAAATATTCACTGTTGGGCCCAAAATGGGAGATGAATCCGGGTTCAAAGACGTACGGGTCCCGACGAAACCACAGACCAAACGACTTGGGTGATCCATCGACCTCCATGAACCGAGTTCCGTCCGCCCCTTCACCCCACTACATGGGGGCCACCAGGGCCGCGGAAATCACCGCCTCGCCATCGGATCGAAGAGCGCCCTCTCCCCCCGTGTGACGCCGACCCCCTCGGCGAGCAAACGTGGTCCGCTCGGACAACAGGATCGTGGTGGAGGTGCCATCAAGGATTCTGGCAAATGAGTTCGTCTGCAGAACGGAAAAGATGCCGCTGTAGTCCACATTCGGCATCTGCTCCTCGATCGGATGCCGCCGCCACAGAAAGTTATATTCATCCAACTCGTGCCCCTCGGCGGCGACATAGTTCGTCCAGGCCATGCCATGCGTCTGTGCCGAGTCGCCGAATTGCGGACTGGAGGGGCAGTGCAATAGCGGCACCGTGACCCCCATCGTCGGTTGGTTCCAAGCCGGACGCAAGAAGTCGATCTGACCGTGTAACGCGTCCTGCTCCAGGTAGGGCAAGATCGAACTGATCCAGGTGTGATGGTAAGGACGCTGCGGTCGGCCCACGCCCGTTCCCAAGTACGCAAGCGACGGAAACTTGTTGTGCGTCGCGTGGTAGTTGTGCAGGGCAAGCCCGATTTGCTTGAGCCGATTGGTGCACTGCAACCTGCGGGCTGTTTCCCGCGCGGCCTGCACGGCCGGCAACAACAACCCAATGAGAACGCCGATCACGGCGATCACAACGAGCAACTCGATGAGCGTGAATCCATGATTCCGCCGGTTCTGAACTCTCATGGCAGCCCTCGTGAGGCAAGTGTCTAACGCCGAGCGACCCCTCCGGTCTGGACTCCGGAAACTCGGCCCAAGAGTAATCTCACGCGTTTCCGCTCGATCTGACACGAAAACGGGAAAAAAATTTCCATCCCCCCAGCTTGTTCTGCAATCACTTTGCGGCTACCATCAATTCGAGATTGAGACCCAGTCTCATTACCGACCTCCGCCTTGGTGGCCTGCCAGCTAGTAGCCAGCTCCTTCGGGCCAGCCATCGTCAGCGATGGACACCACCGGGCGAAAACACTCACCCCACACCCCTCCTGACGATTGTTCTGTTGGTCCGAGGAGCCCTTCGCCATGCACCTTCCCCTTCCCTCGGGACGCCCATCCCGAATTGCCTCTCCCTCTCCGAATCCATCTGGCCACCCCTCTCCACGCCCTTCTCTGTCCGCCACGTGCACCCATCGCCAGGCAACTCGAGGCTTCACGCTCGTCGAATTGCTGGTCGTCATTGCGGTGATCGGCGTGTTGGTCTCGCTGCTCTTGCCGGCCGTCCAGGCGGCTCGCGAAGCCGCCAGGCGGATGAGTTGCCACAACAACATGCGGCAGCTTGGCTTGGCCCTGCACAATTACTCCGGCGCATTGCGGACTTTCCCCCCCTCCTCAATTGCCGCGGGGGGGTCGATCCATCAACCCTGGTCGGGGCAGGCACTGCTGCTCCCCTATCTCGAGGGAAACAACACGTACAACCTGATCAATTTCTCCCATGGGTACCACGACGGCGATAACAAGGCGCTGTTTCCGCCCAATGGAGTCGCCGCGGTGCGCGTCCCGGTATTGCTTTGCCCGAGCGACATCAATGACCGAGTTCGTTTGAATGCGACCACCCAGCTTCCCGAGCATTATCCGCTGACCTACGTGTTGAACGTGGGGACGTATATGATTTACGATCCTCGCACGCAGCGGGATGGTGGGGGGGCCTTCGGCCCGAACACTCGGATCACCGACGCCTCGTTCCTGGATGGAATGAGCAACTCCATGGCGATGGCCGAAGTAAAGGCCTTCAATCCTCGCTTTCACGACGCGGTGATTCCGGAGACGCCCCCGGTGGCTCCCGAGCAGGTTTCGAGCATGATCAGCGGCGGCGCGTGGTCCCCGCAAAACGGGCACTCGGAATGGGTCTGTGGACGAGCCATCCACACCGGTTTCACGACCACCTTCACCCCCAACACCGTTGTTCCCCATGTCGCGGACGGGATTGTCTTTGATATTGATGTCTCCAGCAGTCGGGAGGGCCGTAGCCCCACCGAAGTGACCTACGGCGTGATCACGTCCCGCAGTTATCACCCCGGAACGGTCGGCGTGCTGATGATGGATGGTTCGGTCCGCTCGGTGGCCGAAACCATCGACCTGATCACTTGGCGAGCCCTGGGAACTCGACAAGGTGGCGAAGTCATCGGAGAATTCTGAGCCGCCAAGGACATGTGTCCGCAAAGGCAATGCAGTCGCCAGGCAATGCAGTCGCCAGGCAATGCGGTCGCTAGGAAACGCCGGCCCCTTGGGACTTCCTCACCAGATCATTGACGTACTGCATCTTCCGCAGCGATTCCGGACGGAAGACCTCGGGGACCAGGTCGATCAGCCCCATCTCTCGGTTCATTTCATTCAGGACGATCCCCAGGTCCTGGTAGTAACGGGCCATCGCCGGAAAATCGGCGTCGATGCCGGGCCCCCCCAAACCCATGTGCTCGGCGGTGTCGAGCACGCTGACCATGTCGAGATAGGTGGCGAAGGTTTCGGCGAAGTCCTCCCAGGGGTGCATCGTGGCATACGCGCTGAGATGGGTTTGTTGCCAACCGGGCGGTGGTCCGACTTCGTAATAGCGGGCCAGCGCCTCGGCGTATTCGGGAGCGCGGTGGTCCCCAAACACTTCCCGAAAGCCGGGTTCGTCCTGATTCTCCACCAGTAGCTGCCAGTAGTAGTGGCCGATCTCGTGCCGGAAGTGGCCGATCAGCGTCCGGTGTGCCTCCTGAAAATCAACCCGCAACCGCTCCCGCTCGGCATCGTCCGCCTCCCGGACATTGATCGTGATCTTGCCTTCCGCGTGCCCCGTGTACACCTGCTCATCATCTCCCATGTTCCGCCAGACCTGATTCGATTCGACCTGGTCCATTTTGAAATCAAAGGAGAGGGGAAGCGGGCAATCCGACTCGGGGCCACCGTAGGGGAGTCCGAGCATGTCGAGCGAGTAGAGCAGGCGGCGTTTGGCCACTTCCAGCCGGTACCAACGCTGCCGGTTTTCCGTCACGGAGAGATCTGGGATCGTTTCCGTGTAGCGGCAGTAATCGCAAAGTTGCGGCGACGGGGGGGTGAGGCCATTCACCGAACTTGAAGGAATGTCGTCCCCCGCCCCGGTCTGGTTTTCTTCCGATTCATCCAGGACGAGGCACCGATTGCAGATGTTTTCCAAGAGATAGTTGGCACATTTGGCCAGTGGCCGCCCGCAGGCCTCTTGACCGCAGCGAAAGTGGCTCCCATCCAACAACAACGTGACAATCTGCTGGCAAGCGGGACACCACCCGACTTCACTGCCGCACCGGACACATTCGGAATTCTCAAAGAAGATTCGATTGCCGCAATTGCAGTGGAAGGTCTTCATGAGTCGCCTGTCGGGAAAAACCGGGGCGGTGCCAGGTCGAAAGCCGAGGCGTGACGCCGGCGAGCGACCGGCTGCCGCCTTCCGGTTCGCCACCTCCAAAAGCCCTCGCCGTTCGGCTATCGTAGAGAGTAGCATTGCGGCAGACAAACGGCCAGCGGCACGAGGGGGGCGAGACGAAGCGGGGACGAGTGCATTCTGGACCCGGCAGTGGACGTGAGGCCGCGCCGAGAACCATTGGCTCGCCGACGAGCCACCCGTTCAGTCAGCTCAGTCAGCTCAGTAAGTT
>JBJHCD010000599.1:0-4468 GCA_050485845.1 Pirellulaceae bacterium
GTGACCAGGCGGGCCGCGCTCATGCTGGTCGTGATGCCGACAACAGCGACGATGCCACAGCCGACTCCGCCGACGAGGTTGAAAAGAGCGACAAGGGCTGGTCATCGGCGACGGCGAACAAGTCGTTGATCACGGTTCGTAGCTTCTTGACCTGGTGCAAGGACAAGACCCGCTTGTCGGCGAACCCGTTTACGGTCGGCAAGCTCGACCTGTTCCAGGGACGGTCGCAACCCAAGCTCCGTTGGGTTGGACCGGAGGGCCGCGATCGCTTGCTCCAAGCCTGCGTAACGACGCAGGAGAAGTTGTTGGTCTCCCTTACGATGTATTGCGGTCTACGCAATGCAGAGGTGGCCCACCTTCGATGGAGCAACTACATTCGCGAAGTCTCGCCGGCCGAGATCGACGTGACCTACACGGAGCCTGACGAAAACGACCCCAAGGGTTGGGACCCGAAGACCGGAATCCGCGTCGTGCCCATTATCTGGCCGCAGGTGGTGGAGTTGCTCGAACAGTGGCTACAGGAGACGCCATTTGGTCGCTCGCCGAACGATTGGATGTTTGCCGATCCAGTGACCGGCGAGCGGTACAAGACCCTGCCGGATCGACTGTACAGTCGCTTGAAGCAGGAAACGGGGATTCCATGGACGTATCAGGTGGGTCGCCGGATCGCTTGCTCCCTAGCGGTGATTCACGCAGAGCGATTGACCGGTCGAATGTGGTCGCAAAAGGAGCATGAGCAGGTCTTCGGCCATAGTGGCCGGGTCGCAACCGAGTTCTACTTTGATCGCTTGCTGGCCCGACGCCGCCGCGAAGAGATGGAAGCGCTCGAAGCCGGTGAGTCCGCTGGCGAACAAGACGACGACGGCTGCGACGATCCGCGAACGCAGCCAGGATTGACCGCCGATCTTGCGCGCCGGGTGCTGACCCAACTGATGGAGGCGCGGAACCTGAGCCGCGTCGCCCTCGCCTCCCGTGTCGGCATCACCGACGTTGCGATCGGCAAGTTCCTGCGCGGCAAGACTTCCTCGATTCCGGCTTGGTATTGGGTTGCCGTCAGCGCTGCCACCGCGTAAGTGAGCAAGGCGCATTGCTGAGCGCACAGCAATCAATGGAAGGGGCTACCAAGTGCGGACGCCGGTTCCAGGGACGTTTCCAAGCGTCGAGTCGCCGGAGGAACCTTTCGACTCGGTGCGATTTTTCGGCACTTGGGACTGCTGCAGGGCCTCCCATGCTGGCCCCCACTGGAGTCTCCAGCTCGCGCCGACTTTCGCCGCCGGCAAGGTTTGCTCTCGTATCAACCGATAAACCAGGCTTTTCGACACTTTGGCGCGCATGGCGAACTCTCGCACCGATAGGATCGCACTCGCCGAGGTCGCGGCCCCTGCAACCCTTTGGTCAGCGGACGCGCCCAGTCGCTGGCGGAAGTAACTGAGCTGGTTGCGGTGCCACCGACCTATGTCACTCTTTCCACACTCGTCGCCAGTTTCGATGGTCTCGAGCGTCACAACAATGGTCTCGTAGCCGTCGATCCACTTTGGGTTTGCGATAACACACTCGTAGAGCGCCTCGGCAAGTGCCAATAGCAGCGCCTTCCACAAGCTGCTGATCGCCTCCTGACCCTTCGTGCTGATGAAGAGCGGCGGGACTAAGCAAATCGCGTAGCCCAGTGCTGGCGTCATCGCATAGATTACGTCAGCACGGTTTGCAGCACGGGCCGCGGCGCATTGCGAGGCGACTACCCATAGATCATAGAGTTCGCCTTCTTCCGCTCCGACCGGACATGAGTATCTTGCAATTTGCAGTTCCGGTGGAATAGTTGGTATCCGATGTAGTGGTCGAATAGTTGAATGCATGCAAGCTCCTTATCCGTCGGTATCATACGGGAAGTCAACGTTAAGCATCACGGCGCTGCTTGTTAGAAAGGCGAATAGCCCATTGAATTAACGCCCCTCGTTTTAAAGCAAGTGGCATTCGAAGTTTTTCAATGAGTTCGTATGTATCTGAGTCGACGCGAAGATTGTAACGATGCAAAGCAGGAGAATCTTTCTTCCAACGTCGGCGAACTGGCGGGTCCAACTCATTCAAATCTGGAGCGGTACCTACAATTTGATCGAGGCGATAAATGGCGTCACGGATGGCCACTGATACTGGTATCCGAGGGTTCATCGTCAAGTGTTTCAGCGCGTCGACCTCTTCACTAAAAAGAAAGACAGGAACAGAGTGTACGTGGTGCCGTGCCTTGTCGTCGCCGGGGTGTGCTCCGAAAAGTGAAGGTGTCGGCGGCGCTACCGTCGAACAGTTACCCTCTCCTTCAAAGTACTTGCGAATTCGCGCGCGGCACCTAGCCGACGGACCATCTTTGCCTTCGCCATGTTTGCTGTGTTCGTGCGACGGAATGGGAACGCCAGCCGTTGCCAAAGTGCCATCTCCTGTCGCTTCGATTAGCAGATCCCGAAGTCGGAAGTCCGGCTGATCGGGGCCCTTTACCAAGGCTTCGATCACCTCACCGCATAAACGGTATAGAGTGTCAAACGCTCGCATTCGCTGCTCTCCGTCCCGATCGTCATTCCAAATCAAACGCATCTGAGCTGTAGTTGCTGGAAGATTTGGAACGTGAGGAACCAAGTAGATCCGACTCTCCGGAACACCATACATAGACGATAGGGTTGATCGATCCGGAACTGGTCGGTCCTCAACAGCAGAGTACACGAGAAGTCGAATCTCGCCTCGGTGTGGTAGTAAGTTCTGGTCCAACGCTTTGTGGAACTCGCCCAAGTTTCGCGCGTCAACCGAGTTTGAAAGGCAGAGTACAATCACCGACGCTCGTGCTGCGGCTGCAAGCCAGGCGTGCGACATTCGGCCAGAGTCGATTAGTGTCGGCACGTTCGAAGGGATGATAATATTCCGATAAGACTGGCAGGATACTTCCGGCCAAAACTTGGATGGGTGGTCATATCGATGCAGGCGCGCCCACAAGAAGGATGCGTTTTCTCCACGTCGCCCAAGATCCAGTCCGCTGGATCGCGGATGGACGATGCCCAGCATGAAGAGGGCGTGCGCGAAGATGGTCGTAGTTCCGCCATTGCGCGGCCCCATAAAGACCGCGACTCGTTGGCCCGGGACCGAAACGTGTGGATGTCGTTCGTCAGAGGAAGTGTACATTCTGGAGTCATTTCTAAGTCGTCGATACAGAGAATTCGCGATACTTGGAGGTCCTTGCAGACGAGTGAACCAGTACGCTTTCCAGGGATCGACTAAGTTCTGAAGTCTGACAATGTTTCTTCGAGATAGGCACGGAACCTCTCCGCCACCGCAAGTCTGCGGCGAGATGGCGACTAGTCTCGAAATGACGTGCTGCCTGATTGACATGGACAAGGTGGCCCTCGAATTGGGACCCTTCGCCATGCCTGTAAACGTATGCTTGGCTGTAAGTTGCCGGCGAGTCGGCCGCCAAAGTGATGCTCACATCGGTTCCGAGTTTGACATTCTACAGTCAGAGGCTCTTCGAAGTATGACCGGGAAATGCTGTAAGTAGGTTCGCCAAAGAGGGCATCGAGTTGCACGCCTACATCGTCGCTCACCGAAGCGTCGAGACCCGAGTCTGCAAATTCGTCATGCCAAGATAAACGTGTCGCGTCCCGATCAGGCAGCGGGGAAACGTTCCCCAAGTCATCGAGACTCTCGACAAGTGCATCCGTTGCCCAAGTCTCCTCTGACGGGGGCACACTCACGGAGTTTAGGAGGTGATGCAAACGGTCCGACTCAACAGCATCCGCAATCCGCGAGCACGGGACGGAGGCTTCGACGGCGGCGTCTAACGTAGGTGGCTGTGGCACCAGCTGCGCCGTGGAATGTGCAGCCTGGTTAGATCGCGAAGAAGGCGATGAGGTCCGTGCCACCGAAGCCAAAAAGTCCCTTATGCTTTCCCACCCTGTCGATGCGGCAACCGGCATATGGTTGGGGGCCGACGAAACACGCCCTGGCCCCACAATTGGCGAATGCGAAGGATCGACAATGCCCTTTGATTCGGGATCCTCACATGAGGTTTCGTCACAGTTCGGCAGTCGAACACGCGGGACAGGTGCGAGAGCTGTTATGCGATTCCATTGCTTGTGATGCGTATATGCCGCATCCTGAGCATGCGCAACGGACAGTGTAGGGGCTGGGACAGCGTTTTCTTCGTCAGATTCCCATCTACACAGCTGACGAGAGCTGGCCAAAGGAACCTGGACTCGCAGCAAAGGTGGTGGCGACGCGATGGCCAACTCGGATGTTCCAAAACGTAGACGCATATATGTTCTCCTGCTTCGGGGTCTCCCTGAGATTTTATGACGCCACTCACCTACATCGCTCGTTCGCCCGCCGTCTCAGAAGAAAGCGCGATTCAACGAATGTCAAAAGTGCCAAACGAATCGCAAAGCCGCGGAAAACCTAGGCTGCGGGATGGTCTTCGCACTACTTGTAACGG
>JBJHCD010000600.1:0-4460 GCA_050485845.1 Pirellulaceae bacterium
TACTCCAACTCGTACTCCTACTCGTACTCCTACTCCTACTCGTACTCGTACTCCCTCTCCCTCTCCCTCTCCTACTCGAACCGATGACTCGAAAGCGTCGATCGAGTACGAGTACCGCGATGCTGAGTACGAGTACGAGTAGGAGTACGAAATGGATATGGATCGCACAAACAATTCGAATGCGATTTCCTCAAGTACGGCATCGCCAATGAGAACGGTTTGGCAACCTTGGGATTGTTGGAAGAATGACGGCACTCGGCTCGTTCCCACCGACGGGACTCGTTAAAATCTAACTGTCGGCGTAGGTCCTGACCTGTCCCTGGAGGTAACATGAACAAGCGTTTGACAGCGATCATCCAACGTGAAGGCGAGGGCTTCGTCGCACTTTGCCCCGAACTGGACGTGGCCAGCCAGGGCGACACTATTGAGACGGCGCGCGAGAATCTCCGCGAGGCACTCGAACTATTCTTTGAATGCGCGTCAGCTGAGGAGCTTCAGCAGCGGATGGGAGGCGAAATTTTCGTGACGCAGCTTGAGGTGTTCGTTGAGTAAGCTGCGTATCTTGTCTGGGCGAGAGGTGTGTGCCATTCTTGAAGTACATGGCTTTCGGGAGGTCCGACAGCGAGGCAGCCATATCGTGATGCAACGATTGACCGACGGAGAAACCACGACCGTGCCCGTACCAGATCACCGAGAACTTCGTGTCGGAACTTTGCGATCGATCATCAGGCAATCCGGGGTTCCCCGGGCCGAGTTTGAGACGTGAACTGGTCGGACGAAGTCATGCACGGAAGTGGCCGAACCGTGCTGAAACCAGTGGAGGCAAACCACAGCGTCACCATGAACTCCGCACCCGGGTCGCGTTTCCAGGCATCGACCTTCTATGTCAGTCATCTCTCGCCTCGGGTCAACATCACAGCGACTACCGAGCGGAGGACTCTTTCACGCCTTTCGGCTCGAGTTCTGGCCTTTGAGCGTTTCGCGGCGCAGTAACAAATAACCACGTCTGACCCCGGGGAACCCTGTGATGGCCGTCCGCATCGCTCCGAGAGTTGCGGAAATTGCAAGATCTCGATACTTGCGGTCAAATACCGCGAATCACCCGCTTTTTCGGCCTTCTGAAGATCACACACATTCCCAGAGGAGCAGAACCATGAAGTTCACGAGTGATGATAGCCTCGCCAGTTGGCTGCGGACCAAGGATGCAGAAAAGCTGATCACGAAATCCGCGCCAAACCAGGTCAATACCGCCGTACTCAGCCAGGCCCACCGCTTCTACTGGTTTAACTTCCACCAAGAGCCTGACCTGAATGCGGGCTGGACACTCGGCGCCAACCTGCATTTCAACGGCAACTTGGGGGGCGTCTGGGTTTCCCTGAAGTACAAGGTCTTTGAAGGCTCTGAAAATGAGATGTTGATGCTGGAGTCCTTTGAAGTTCACCCGTGGAAACCAGTGCAGAACCCCGTGCGGATCGAGATGCAGAACCGACTGAAAAAGTTAGCGACCATACTGGAGAAGTGGAACGGTAAACCAATTCCGCCGGGTTGCGAGAACTTCCAGAAAGGCCATATCACCTTCTAGGACAGCGTTGTCACCAAAAAACGACCAACGACCACAATCAAGGTGCGGCCGAGTTCGATTTTCCAGTCAACACCGACGACGTCGGCCGCTCCAGTGCATCGACTTGATTCATGCTCACTGGTGGCCATCCGTGTGGAGCGGGATCGTCAGCTTGATCTTCCGAAAGCCGAATTCCACGGCATGCTCGATGTCGTTGCCCGTTTGGCCTCAGTTCCACGGCCCGCAGGCTGGTGACGCTGAGATTGCTTCCTTGGTGGATGAAATCGAGCGGCGTCGACACCGGAAAATCCGAGCCCGCGTCGTCGCTGTCACGCCACGATTGCCCGGGGGCCGTGGAAGTGTCGGCCGATGCCAGCCCTAAAACCGCCCGAGATTGCAGGAAGTGTCGTCGTTTCCCTTGCGGCAAGCCTCCGAAGTAAGGTCCGATTCGTCCAGGCGCCATGCATGCGTTCATCATAGCCGCAGCGTTGGAGTTGGGGAACATTGTGCAGGAAGGATGTCCTAAAGCGTTCCAGGCACAAGCTGTCGAAGCCGAGCCAAAAAGTCGACCACGTCGCCACTCAAAATTCGATTCTTGGGGATCACATAAGCCTGCAGCGATGAGATGTAAATGAATGCGTGGTCGCGTGTTTCTTCGATCCTCGCGATTCGTGAGAAGGCGAGTCGCGATTCGCTTGTCGATGTAAGTTCCATAAGGCCGTTTTCTTCAATTCGCAATTCATGATCCCCAATAATCCCATCGTTACTTCCCTCGCGAAGATACTGCCGAGTGTGACTGGCAACAGACCATTTCGATAACGCTCGGATGCCCAACGCGATCACGACGGCGAGCACCGCTGCACAGGCCAACCGAACGGTCAGGGAGAACTCGGGAAGACCAACCAGGCAAGCGACAACGGCGATCATGGCCCAAACGCCCATCGAGCCATATTCCTGATTTCGCATGGCTGGAGAATGGGCAAAATGGAACCGCTGAAACTCCATAATGTCGTCGAACTCAACCGAGTACCGTAGTACTCGCACATCATCGCCCAAACGGGAATCCCTCAGCGACGCGTCGGGCACATTCGGCGGCTCATATGGATTCACGGTCATGTAAATTGCTTGCTCGCGGAAGGGTGTCAGCGCGAAGGGGCTACTCGGACTACCCGACAATGTCGGCTTGATGCCGACCACTTCTCCTGGGAATTGTACTCTGGGCGAACGTGTATTGCTCAGTCCCATCGTACTCAGTGAAACGGCACTCCTACTCCCACATCCTGCTCCCACCTCCTACTGCTACTCCTACTCCTACTCGAACGGACGACTCGAAAGCATCGATCGAGTACGAGTACCGCGATGCTGAGTACGAGTACGAGATGGATATGGATCGCACAAACAAGTCGAACACGATTTGCTCAAGTACAGCCCGGCATAATAATCGCCACATCAGGAATCCGAAGAAACCATTCGGTTGGCTGTTCATCCCGCGTCGCGGGCCGTCCTCGGGGCTCGCCTGCGAGCCGACGCCACCACCTCGAGGATGATATCGGGCGGGGTCACGTGACCGGTTCGACTTCGAATCCGAAACCCGGCCGGTCCGGGGGTTGATGGTAGATCCCCTCCGGACCGCGAGTAATCCCATGCTGTTCCTCGAACTGAGCGTACGCGGCGGGCGGCCCGCCTGGGGGAGGTAGGAACATTTCGCACCAGGGCGTGTTGGAATTGGCATGCACAAAGTGGGCTCCCCCTCCCCGCCAACCCCCATGCGGGATAACGGGAATTTCGTACCGTCGGGCAAGCGCGTCGATCCAGCGGAGTTCGCTCAGGCCGCCACACCAGTTCATGTCGGGCTGCCAGATGTCGGCTGCCTCGTAGTCCGCCAGGAGCTGGAACCCGTACCGCGTGTATTCATGCTCACCGGTGGCCATCCGTGTGGAATCGATGCGCTGGCGTACTTGGCGCATGCCGGCGTAGTCGTCCGGCATCAGGCATTCTTCCATCCAGTACACCCGGTACGGTTCCAACCGCTGGGCGAGCTGCTCCGTGTACTCGGCGGTAAAGGCCATCCAGCAGTCGAGCATGACTTCGCCCTCCTCTCCGACAGCTTCCCGCGCGCGGCGTACCAGTTGCTCGTTGATCCGCAGGCCTTCCTCGCCGTCCGCCGGTCCATGCGGGATCGCCAGCTTGATCTTCCGAAAGCCGAAGTCCACGGCATGCTCGATGTCGTTGCCCGTGCAGTAACAGGGGGTGCGTTCTCGAGCGGGTCCGCCGAGCAATTGATAGACGGGCAAATTGAGGGCCTTGCCGGCAATATCCCAGAGGGCATTGTCGACGGCGCTGAGGGCATGCAGGACCATCCCTTTTCGCCCGTAGTACAGCGTCCCCCGCCACATGATGTCCCAAATTCGTTCCACTCGGAACGGGTCCTCGCCCACGACCAGTTTCGGCAGATGCCGTTCGATCACATAGCCCGCTCCCGGTCCTCCATAACCGTAGCCGGTGATTCCCTTGTTCGTCTCCACCACGACGCATGTCGGACTCAAGTCATCGGCGAAGAAGAGGGAGCGGCGGGGTTTGAAGCGGGGATAAATCGACATCGGATTGGCGATTTCGACCTGAGTCGTCGACCAGGCACCCGGAGCCGGCTCGTAGGAAGGGAGCGGATTCGTTGGTCTCAGTTCCACGGCCCGCAGGCTGGTGATGCGGAGATCGCTTCCTTGTTGGATGAAATCGAGCGGCGTCGGCACCGGAAAATCCCAGCCCGCGTCGTCGCTGTCACGCCGCGGTTGTCCGAGGGCCGTGGAAGTGCCGGCCGATGCCAACCCCAAAATCGCCCCGGATTGCAGGAAGTGTCGTCGTTTCACGTGCGGCAAGCCTCCGAGATAAGGTCCGATTG
>JBJHCD010000601.1:0-4450 GCA_050485845.1 Pirellulaceae bacterium
CGGGGCATTCCCCCGTGAGCGGAAGTCGACTAAGTAGCTACAGGCCAAGATCGAAAGATTCCCGCGGCCGAATCCTGAAACGTCATTTCCGAGGGAACGTTCCGAGGCCGCAACGCTCACCCGCCAGCCTCGGGGACGACCGGTCTCGGAATCCCGTTCGCCGACCCCCGCTACCGTTTGGGCGGGTGCTTGGAGAATGATTCGAACACATCGCCGATGACGGCATCGGCCAGTTGCTCCAGTTCATCCAGCAAGATCGTTTCCGCCTCGGGCGCTAGTTTGGAAACGGTCGGTTCATAACCTCCCGACTCGTAAGACTCCGCCGTGCAGATGTATCCGATGTTCCCATTCGCATACCCCACCACGATTGGAATGGCTCGGTCCGCAATCCGCCGCTCCAGCTCAAAGCCATACTCCACCATCGGCTCCCCCGGCATGGTCAACAGGAGATAGGGCCCGATCTTCAGCGCCATCAACTCGGCCCGCACCAGCCCTTCTTTCCCCGGCAACTGCAACTTCGTGGTCACACACCGCAGCGGATAGACCTTTTCACGTTGAGCCAATCGCTCGCGAATGGCCTCGCGAGCTAGCGTCCGCACCACGGCACCCCCCAGACTTCGACCGGCCCACTGAATATCGGCTTCGTCCGCGCAGCGATAGGGGTATCCGGGAAGATTCGGACGGATGTCTCCGGCACATCCCTGAAGAAACAGGGACTGAGTTTCCCCGCCATAGACCTGCTCGACAAACGCCTGAGCCTCGCCGGGAAAATCGGCACTCACCTTGGGAAATCCTTGCGGATAGGGAGCTGAAAAATTATCTCCCCAAGTAAAAAAACAGGGATGGCAGACCGCATGCATCATGACGGCCAGCGGCGAGAGGGTGCGGCCGTCATCGAACCGCAAGACACGGACCCGCGGATCGTTCGGCCCTTCCGGATTCAACCGGACCACCGCTTTCCCATGGATGATCTGTCGGCGATTGATTCCAAAATCGATCTCGTCTTCGCCATATCCCAAACTCACCGGACGCATGTCCCCGGCGGCATCCCGAGCCGCGCGGGTGATAGCTTCCATCGCCCCTTCAGCCCACTCGGGATGATCTCGAAAACTGGGCCCCGAGTGATTATGGGACGCCGCCACCAAAATATGGTCCTCGGCAATCCCGGTCTCCCGATGCAGGTTGGCTCGAATGACCTCCACCATCGGTTCCCAGGCGCCGATCAGATCGAGAGTCACGATGGCAGCCCGAGTTTGTCCGTCGTCCAATAGCAGCACCGCCGCGCGAATCGGATCCCGCACGCCCGATACCTCCCTGACATGTCCGGTCACCCGCAACGGAGTCTCCGGTGTGATGTCGACCTTTGCCACGCCGGCTCGCAAATTGGACTCCACGGGAAATGCCATCTCGGCCCGCACGGGACTCGATGCCGTCACGGCCAGTGTCCAAGCCGGCAGGACCAAAAGCATGTACACCAAGCCCCTGGACCATTTCCTCAGCATCGGCATTCGCAATCTCATGACACTCGCCTCCTGTTCACTCCAAGCCACACAACCGTTCAACGGGAATGCTCGAAGCCGCTCTGATCAACTCGAGTCAGCTCTCGCGTAAATTCATCCAGTCCAACCAGCGGCGGCGTCTCCTTACCCGCCATCCGTTCCACCGTCTTGGCGTCCTTGAATCCCGAACCGGTCACCATGCAGACAATCATGGCGTTGGGGTCCACCCTCCCTTCCGCCAGGGCGTTCAGTGCCCCAGCCACCGAAGCGGCCCCAGCCGGTTCCGTGAAAATACCCTCTTCCCGAGCCAGACGTTGTTGGACCTCCCAGACTTGTTGGTCCGTCACCAGCTGGCCACTCCCTCCGGTCGCTCGAGCCGCCTCCAACGCCGCCGTGCCGTCGATGTCATTGGGAACCTGGAGCCCACTGATCTCCGAGGTGCATTGGATGTCACGAGCCGAGTCGGCACCCGAACGCAGTGGTGTCACGATCGTGTCATTCCCTTCCGGCTGGACCACCTCCACGCGAGGCAGCGAGGCCAGATCTGCGAAATCATCTCGAGCTACCTGCTGAAAAGCTCGAGCGACCGCAACCACCAACCCGCCGCCCCCGGCGGGACAGAAGACATGTTCCAGTTCGCCCCCCGTTTGGTCCAGCAACTCGTATCCCACCGACTGAACGCCCGTCATTCCGTCGGGGCTGAATCGAAAGGCGCTGATTTGCAAAGCCGACTCGGGATGCCGACTGTTCTCTTCCAAAGCGGAAAAGACCCCGTGGCTGACGTGCTGGTCGAGCCCAAATCCTCGGACACGATACAGCTTGGCACCGTAAGCCAACATCTGCGTCAGCTTTTGCAGGGGAGCGGTTTCCACAATGGCAATCTCGCACGCAATCCCCGCCGCCGCGCAGTAGGCCGCCAAGGCGGCTCCCGTATTGCCACTGGAGGTAGCCAGACACCGCCGCTTGTCCGCCGCCAGCATGTGAGAGACCGCACACGCGGCGAAGCGGTCCTTGTACGATCCCGATGGATTGACCATCTCCAGCTTGAACCATAAACGGGAGAATCCTCCCTTGGGCCCGATCGACCGCGAAGGTACCAGCGGCGTGTTTCCCTCGCCCAACGTGAGGCGATGGGGAGCGGGCAAGGTGGAGAAACGTTCTCCCCACTTCCAAATACTCATGCATCCAGCCCTTCTTCAGTTCGCGTTTGACTCGTGTCGAGAATCACGGCCAATGGGTCTCCGACATTGACACGCGGAAAGGTCCGCAGCACCAGCACGATTCCCGACTGCCGGGCGTAGACATCCGAAACATTCTCGTTCCATTCATCCACCACGCTTCCCAGTAACTCACCCTCCACAACAGGCTCGCCCACATCCACATTCGGCTCAAAGAAGCCTTCTCGCTCGGAGGGATACTGAACCTGCATGTGCCCGGAATCGGGCCGGTCATCTTCTACCCACAACGGAGTCGTCGGGGGACAGGGGACCCGAGCCGACAACATTTCCAAATCACTCAATACCCGCAGGCAACCCTCGAAGTAAGCTTGCACTCCCTCCGGAGAACAGCGGGCGCCACCCAGATACTCCGCGTAGATCGCGGGGACATCCGCATCCCGAGCCACTGACAGCGTCCTGCCATTCAAATTCGAGTCGGTTCCCCAAATGATCGGGAGACCGAAAGCTTGAGCCATGCGCCGCTGAGCGGCCAGCACTTCGCCCTTCGGATGCAGAACGTATCCCACCAGCGGAAGCACCGTAAGGTGCGTTCCTCCCGTATGCAGGTCGATATAGAAATCGACCTCTTCGATGCGAGGAGACAAGGCCGCCGCAATCCGCTCTGTCACCGTTCCATCAGCTCGTCCGGGACAGGTTCGAGCCAGATCCAAGTGATCCTCGGCCGTCCGCTCACCGCGACGAAATGCCGGTTCGTTCACAACCGGGATCAACGTCACTCGCCCCGCCCCAAGCTGCCCCGGTAAAACGTCCGAAAGACGCCGAATGGCCACCATCGGCTCGAACTCGTCCCCATGCACGCCTCCGGTGATCAATACATGCGGCCCGGGCGAGGCACCCTCGAATTGTCGAACTCGCAAATCCAAACGTCTTCGCCTTTCGCGAAAGAGGATACAGGGCCCCGAGCCAACCAGGAGTCCCTTCCCCCCTCGAACTTGCCGCGCGGGCAGGGCCACCGACGACCAGAGCGTGAATAGGGGCTATCGCTTTCGCGTGGCGATCATGTCGATCGTCATCCTCACGCCTTCTTTGCCTGAACCGGCAATCATTGCCTTGGATGCCGCCGGAGGACGCTCGGGATTGTAGTAGTTGGGTCGGAGGCGATTCAGTTCATTACTCGTCTCATCGCTGGCCACGTAGTAGGTCGCCTTTACCAAATGCTCGAGGTCGCTCCCCGCCTCGTTCAAGATTTCTTGAAGCTGCTGAAAGATCGAGACGACTTCCCCCTCGCCACTCAGATTCCGACCCTCGGCATAAAGCCCGGCCGTGTAGATCGTGCTCTCCCCCACCACGCGAGCCACTCGGCAATAGATCGGACTGGCGGTCATGCCGGGCGGCGTCAGATACTCGACCTTCTCATGTGGAGAGAGCCCCTTGGCGGTGTGAGCGGCCGAAACCACCAGTTCGATCTCGATCGGCAGTGACGAGTCCCATTCCACCACCGCGACGGCCGGCACCGACTCGGCGCCGAAGAAAGCTTCCACCTCTCGCTCGACTTCCTCGATTCCCGTCATCGGAGTCAAGAACGACTTGACCTGAATCACATGCGACTTCTCCAGCCCAAGGAACTCGAGAGTCCGGCCAAGGCTGGCCAGGGTTTGCCGAGTGGCATCGGCAAGCGAACCATCTCCCCTTTCGGCTTGCCCCGAAATGTACACTCGGTTTCCGTGCGGCATGATCACCGCCGCGTGACGCATCCGGCCCCCGACCGTGGAG
>JBJHCD010000602.1:0-4449 GCA_050485845.1 Pirellulaceae bacterium
TCTGGCGTGTGGTGACCAAGGACAAAAGGTTCGAGTTTCTGGCAGGTTCGCGCCAATGGAAGGGCGAACCGACGGAGGAGGCAACGTGGAAGGACAACAGAAGAAGCGGACACTCGCAACCGGCCCACTCGGCTTGATCGGTCGCCGCGGTGCCTTGTCCTCCTTTGCCCGGACCTTCCTTTACCTTACTCTCACCAGGTCCCCTTTTCGAGACGCTGAACCGCCTCCTCGATGTTTTCACGGCTGTTGAAGGCGCTCAGTCGGAAATATCCTTCGCCACTGGCTCCGAAACCGCTGCCGGGAGTTCCGACGAGGTGGGATTGTTCCAGGAGCCGGTCGAAAAAGTCCCAACTTGTCGCCGCGCCGGGGGTCTTGAGCCAGACATAAGGAGCGTTGAGGCCGCCATAGACCGTAATGCCGATCCGCTCGAGCCCCTCGCGGATGAGTCGAGCGTTTTCCATGTAGAAGGCGATCCGCTCGCGGATTTGCTGATTCCCCGCTTCGGAATATGCCGCTGCCGCCCCCCGCTGAACCGGATAGGAGACGCCATTGAATTTCGTGGTATGGCGTCGATTCCAGAGGGTGTGTAGAGAGACGGGCTCTCCCTGGCTGTTGGTTCCCATCAAGGTCTTGGGGATCACGGTGTAGGCACACCGGACTCCCGTGAAGCCGGCGTTCTTGCTGAAGCTCCGCATTTCGATGGCGACATCTCGAGCCCCTTCGATTTCATAGATCGAGTGGGGAAGTTCGGGATCCGTGATAAACGCTTCGTAAGCGGCGTCAAAAAGGAGCAGCGCCTGATGCTCTCGGGCAAATTGGACCCAGCGCTGCAAGACTTCCCGAGTCGCCACGGCGCCGGTCGGATTATTGGGGTAGCAAAGGTAGATGATATCGACAGGTTCGGAGGGAAGTTCCGGCTGAAACTGGTTCTCCGCGGTGGAGGGAAGATAAACCAGTCCGTCATACCGTCCCGTGGAATCGGCTTCTCCCGTCCGTCCCACCATCACGTTGGTATCGACGTAAACCGGATAGACCGGGTCGAGCACCGCGACTCGGTTGTCCAAGGCGAAGATATCGAGCAGATTTCCTCCGTCGCATTTCGAGCCATCCGAGACGAACACTTCGTCCGGGCTGACGTCCGCCCCACGCGACTGAAAATCGTTCCGGGCAATCGCCTCGCGGAGAAAGTCGTAACCTTGTTCCGGCCCATACCCCCGAAACGTTTCCCGCACGGCGAGTTCCGAAATGGCCTCCTGCATGGCCTGGACAATGGCGGGAGGAAGTGGCTCCGTAACGTCCCCGATGCCCAGCCGAATCACGCGCGCGGATGGGTTTTGCTGAGTGAACGAGTTCACTCGCCGAGCGATCTCGGGAAAGAGGTATCCAGCTTTCAGTTTCAAATAATGGTCGTTGATCCGGGCCATGAAATCTCAGCTACCTTCGCGATTGAAGTGAGGGACGCGGAGTGAGCAAGAACGCTGCCGAGCCCACGAAGCACGTCGCCTCATTTAAGCGGAGTTCGAGCCGACTGACAATGTGTGAGACTCGGGCGTCGAGAGCCGAGCAAGAGGGGGGAAATCGAGCCGATGATGTAGACGGGCCGAGTTGTCGCCAGGGAAGCAGGAAGCGGGGAGCGGGGAGCAGGGAGCAGGAAGCGTAACCTGCCGGGCAACAGGGATTTGGCCGGCAGCCACGCAGAGACGAAAAAGCGACAGGCCAGGAAATTTTCCTGGCCTGTCGCATGAGAATTCACGGACTCGGGGGGTGGCGGTTTCCCGGTGCCTGAAACGATCGTCTATCGCCGGAACCGGGAGGCTCGCCTACTCTTACTCTCGTCGGCGGAAGATGATTCCTAGCGGCGGAGGAGTCCCAGACGTGTACCACCGGTCGAACAGGTGGAACAATCGGCGGGAACCGTGACGGTCTTGGGAACCATCTTGCAGACCGGGACGCTCACTTCCTTCTGAACCTGATGCGGAACGCAGACGGAGTAAGTCTGAGTCTTCTGCTCGGGAACGATGTCGTACTTGGTTACCTTGTAGGTCTTTTGCACCTGCTTCGGCTCGCACACGGTGTAGTGGACGGTGCGAGTACGCGGTTCGGATCGCATTTCGCAGACGCGGACTTTCTTGGTGCGAGTCTGGACTTCATAGTCACAGACTTTGTGCTTGACGGTGCGAGTTGCCGGAACCATCTCGCAGACGCGCACGGCCTTCGTTCGCTTCTCCGGGCGGCAGACGGTGACGTAGTACTTGTACTCCTCTTGGACCGTCTTGGGCTTCATCACCTTGACGTCGCGGGTTTCGGTCACGACGTTCGGGACCCAGACTTTCCGAGTTACAACCTTGGTGGTGGCACAGCTATCGCCGCAGGGGTCGCAAGCGACCGGACCGCAGCCTCCCGGGCCACAATCCGTGCTCACTCGACGGAATAGACCTCGTCGAGCCGGCACGTTGCAGTGGGCGACGGGGATCTCGACCTGCTGCGTATCCCAGTGTCCCTCGTCTCGAGTGAAGGTCTTCTTCACGACCGTCGGCTCCATGCGGCAGACCGTCCGGACGCCGACCTTTTCCTGCTTCTCAGGAACCATCACGGTGAATTCCTTCTGAACTTCCTTCCACCGCGGCACCATGACCTGAACTTGCTTTTCGACCGTGCGGAACTTGGGAACTCGAACGGTGTATTGCTTCTCGACTTCGCGGTAGTGGGGAACATGAACCGTCTCGGTCACCTGCTTGGACTTCTTGACGGGGACCATGACGGTCACATCCTTGGTGACGGTTTCCACGCGGGGAACGCAGCGGTTCACCGTGTAGGTGCGGGTCTTCTGTTCCCGAGTGTATTCGGTCACGTTGACGGTCCGCTTCTCGGTTCCCCACTGGGGAACCATGACGACCTTTTCGACCATGTGCGGCTTGGCAACACAGGGCTGGGCCGGCGTGCAAACAGGCGCCGTGACGCATGTGGAGCAGCCATGCCGGGCTTCCGCGACGACGGGGGCCCCGAGCAGCGCGAGGACTGCCGGCATCAGAAGTAACGTTTGAGTGCGCGTCATGAAATCCATCCTCCAATAACTTGTGAACGTCAGCCCAATCTTCCGATTCGAGCCACCTCGGGGTCGCTAGCAGCACGGGAGCCGCCAAATGGCGGAGGGGGGAACCACTTTACCCAATCCTCCACTACCTATCTTGCTGTTATAAACGGAAATCTCCGTTTGTCGACATGGCCAGCCTGCGCAATCAAAAAACTTTACATAATCCGAAAAAATTACCGGCATCAGCGCATCTTTCCTACGCGGTTTTCGGATGGAGCCGGCCTGGAAAGGGTGGCAATGGGAGCGTAATGGGAGAGTTGTGGGAGCGCAATGAGAGATTGGTGACGTTCGGAGGGTCCGAGGATGGAGCCAGTCCGAATACGGCTGGTTCAGGCCCGAATCGTCACGCCGGAGTGGTTTGCGGGCTGGATATCATCCCATCACCGCGCCTCACGACCCAGTCGGATTCTCGATCCAGACCTCATAGCAGGGGCGACAGAGGCTGATGGTCAATTGACGGTGGATCTGATCCTTGATTTCCTGATTGGAGCGACCGACCAAATGCTCCAAGATCTCAACAATCTCGGCCCGAGGGTCCCGCTGCCGATCTTCTTCGGAAAGCTCGGGAGGGGTTGGATCCACCACGGCCTGAATGGAAACCTGGTACCAGTTCCCTTGGCCGGGGGACAATTCACGCAGGCAGCGGTCGCAGAAGAGTGGAGTTGGTTCGGTCATGAAGCGAGAGTCGTCCGAGCGAGAGGAGTGAGGGCGAAAGTGGTGAGGGCGAGAGGCGTCAGGGTGAAAGGAGTGAGGGCGAAAGGCGTCAGGGCGAGAGTCCGGCAGCGGCACCTTAGGGCCGAGCACAGTGGCCGCAATAGCGTCATTCTCCGGTTTGGGCTATCATCTTCGAATAGGGTCCCAGGGTGGCGGTATTTTCCGCCGGTAACGATTCGTTCAGGGATTTGCGAGCGTTTCTCCGTATTGTGTGCAGCGTGTACATCGTGTGCTCCCTAGCCGAACGTCTTCAATCTAGCAACTTCTCGTATCCATTCGACCAGCCGACAGGCTGGGAAAGGTGAGCCCGTGAGTCGATCAGAGAACTCCTCGACACGACGTCGCTTCCTGGAATCGGTCGGCCTGACGGCGGCTACCGGACTTGCCGTCGGTTGTGGTGGCCCCGCCCCTTCGCCCCGCGAGCGACGACGAACTCCCACCCAATCACCTGGCGACGCTCACCGTTCTGCAAGAGAACGGCAACGACCATCACAACCCCGCGGCGCGGGAGATCTGGGGGCAGCGGGAGGCCGAGGAGGCCGGAGCGTCGGCGTACGCGGTGTACCGCGCCTCGGGGCCAGGCCGTGCCCGTCGCCTGGAGATCCACGAGTGGTCCATCGCACGGGCGCTGGCCACCGGGG
>JBJHCD010000603.1:0-4448 GCA_050485845.1 Pirellulaceae bacterium
AGGACCTTCTGATCCGCAGCGAGGAGGAACTCGCTGTGCTGCGCCTGAGCGACGTTCTCCGGCCGATTCCCGCCGTCCCCGAGTCACGTGACCTGGAGCAGCTCCTGAAGGACATGCTGGAGACCCTGCGTAAGGCCATCGTCCGGACGGCGAAGGGACTGCCCGCCGAGGAGTCGCCCCTGGAACGCGAGATGTTCAATGACAACACCGAGTTCATGACGCTCCCTGAATTCCAGGCTTGGCTCAAGAAATACAATCTTCAGGGATCATGAGTTCTGCATCTCCCGACTCCAATCCACCATCGGAGAATTCTCCCACCTCCGAAGGTTCCCCGGACGAGGTCTCCACTGGGGCATCTCGAACCACTGCGGCCTCTCGAACCGCCGGGGAAAATTCGGCCGCCGGTGGGAGTGGTGAGACGGAGATTCGCAGCCCCTTGATGCCGTCCCGGCGACGCCTGTTGACCGGGAACGAATGGGTCCTGCTGGGATCGATTCTGGCCGTGCTGGTCCTTACCAGTCTGCTTGATTCGAACCATACCTACCTCAACAATCCGCGGCTCAGCGCCGTCGATATCGCTCGCCAAACCGCGTATCTCGGTATCTTCGCCCTCGGCGCGGCGGTGGTGATCATTTCGGGCGGGATCGACCTCTCCAGCGGATCGATGATCGCCTTCAGCGGAACCATCTGCGCGTCGCTCATGGTTTGGCTGGCCCCGGAGGCCATGCAGGAAGCTCGTCCGGTCGGGCTGGGAGTGATTACGCTGGCCATCCTCGGAACGCTGTTTGTCGGATTTCTGGTCGGGACGCTTCATGCTTGGCTGATCACCATCATCGGCCTCCCTCCCTTCATCGCCACGTTGGCGACCCTGGTGGGACTACGCAGTCTCAGCCGAGCCATCTGTGAAAACGTCACGCTGGCCATGTGGTCGGCCAAGAGCACGCAGATCCAGATTTTCGACGAGAATTTCCGCTATCTGGCGACTTCGGTTTGGATTCCGGTCTGCCTGTTTCTGCTGCTGGCACTGGCGATCTGGATTCTGTTGTCGTTCACCGTGCTCGGCCGTCATCTGTATGCCTTGGGGGGAAATGAACAGGCGGCGGAGCTGAGCGGCATTCAGACGGCCACCGTGAAGTGGCTCGCCTACTGCATCGGCACGCTGACGGCCACCATCGCCGGGATCCTATACATCGGCGACCAAAGCGTGGCGGCACCCCAGACCTTGGGTCGCGGTTATGAATTGAATGCCATCGCGGCCGCCGTGGTGGGAGGATGCAGTCTGCAAGGAGGTATCGGCACGGTCCCCGGAACCGTGCTGGGGGCCCTCTTTCTGCGGTGTGTCATCGACGGGATTTCCAAGATCATCAAGACCGGCGCGGATGTGTACGAAGGGCAAATCGTCGGAATCGTGGTGGTGGTCGCCGTCGCCTTCAGTCAGCTCCGAACCGCCGCTCGACGAGGCAAGCAGATTTTCCCCGGAGTCCGCGGGTTCTTCGCGTTGTTCTCCCTCGCTCTTCTCGCCGGTACCTTGGCGACGTTGACCACAAGCTTCGTGGCGGGGTTGGCCGTGGGAAGCCTGGCCCTGGCCCTGTTCGGAACGATCAAGTGGACCCAGCGGAACGTCGCTTGAGACGCTCCGTGAATTTCCCCCCCTCCCCCCTCCACGCTGCCTCTTCCACCTCAGGTATGACTTAAACGACTGGACCGACTGGACCGCTTTGATCAACTCGACCTCTTCGACCTCTTCGACCTCTTCGACCTGAAACCGATGCCTCCCCGCCGATAAGTTTGAGGATTCCGTCATGGCCGCGATCTCCATCTCTCACGTCACCAAGGCGTTTCCCGGAGTCGTCGCTCTGGAAGATGTCTCGCTGGACATTGAAGCAGGAGAATTGCACGCCATCTGCGGCGAAAATGGGGCGGGCAAAAGTACGCTCATGAAAATCCTCTCCGGTGTGATTCCGCACTATGAGGGAGAACTCCGCATTCATGGAGAAACCGTCCAGTTCCGCCATACTCGCGATGCCGAGGCGGCCGGCGTGAGCATGATTCACCAGGAGCTGAACCTGGTGGACGAACTCTCCGTCGCCGCCAACCTCTTTCTGGGGCGGGAACCGAGTCGCTGGGGGTTCCTCGATGATCGGCACATGGAGCGAGTGGCTCGAGAACTGCTCGCCGAACTGGATTGTGATTTCGACGTCCGCGCCCCCGCCGGGCGGCTTCGAGTCGGCGATCAGCAGTTGATCGAGATCGGCAAGGCCCTGTCACGCAACAGTGGCATCTTGATCATGGACGAGCCGACCAGCGCGTTGACGGAAGCCGAGGTCGAGCGGCTGTATCGCGTGATCGCCCGACTCCGCGAGCGGAAGGTGACCATTCTCTATATCTCGCACAAGATGGAGGAAGTCTTTCGACTGGCCGACCGCATCACCGTTCTTCGCGACGGACGCTGGGTGGCGACGCTGGACCGGACCGCGACGTCTCCCCGCGAAGTCACTCATCTCATGGTGGGCCGCGAGATCGCTACTCTCGACCTGGGCCAGCCACGCTCGGCCGGCGATACCGTGCTCGAAGTTCGCCACCTCTCCCTCCCCTGGCCCGGACATGCTCGGAAGTGGCGCCTCCAAGACGTCAGCTTCCAGTTGCGTCGAGGTGAAATTGTGGGCGTCGCCGGTCTGATGGGGGCCGGGCGCACCGAGCTGCTCGAGTCCCTATTTGGAGCGAGTGCCGAGCCACCGAGCGGTGAGATCCTGCTGGAAGGAAAGCCCGTCCGGTTCCGGCACCCCGCCGAGGCGCGGCGAGCGGGAGTGGCACTGGTTACCGAGGATCGGAAGCGTTTGGGCCTTTTCTCTCAAATGACAGTCGGAGAAAATATCTCCATCTGCACTCTCCGCCAAGTCGCTCGGCAAGGCCTGATTCGCGGGCGACAGGAGGCCGAGCTGGCTCAGTCCATGGTCGAGCGTTTGGGAGTGAAAACGGCGGGCTTGGGGGAGTCGATACTTTCCCTGAGCGGAGGAAATCAGCAGAAGTGTCTCATCGGCCGCTGGCTACTGACTCAGCCCCAAGTCCTCCTGCTCGACGATCCAACTCGAGGCGTCGATGTCGGAGCCAAGGCCGAGCTGTATCACTTGATGGATGAACTTTGTCGAGCCGGCTTGGCCATCTTGTTGACTTCCAGCGAACTTCCCGAGCTACTGACCGTCTGCGACCGGATCCTGGTCTTGAGCGAGGGACGGCTGACGGCGGAATTCTCGCGGGAAGAGGCGACCGAGCAGCGGATCATGGAAGCGGCTACCGCGGCGATGGCGTCCGAGTCGATTTCGTCCTGACGCGCCAGTTCGAGGGCGAGCCGATGTTGACCTGGCAGCTGAAGACGACAGGCTGTTTTTCGTGGGCTGTTCATTTGGCCTGGGGCGAGTCGTTTGCCGTGGGCGAATATTTGCCGGCGACTGCTTCGTCGCCGCTGGCTGCTTAGTCGCGGGGTAGTCCTCCCGAACGCTTGTCGGTGTAGAGGAAGATTCGCCCACATTCCGAGCAGAGCTTTCCTTTGACGGTCCCGGCCACGGGAATGGTGCCAGTATAGGCACTTTGGCTCGCCAGGGGACTCGCAAAGGACAGCTCGACGTGGCTGATTCCAGAATCCATGGCCCGTCCCGTCGCGTCCACTAATTTGATGTCGCTAAGCAAGCCTTTGCAATCCGGGCATTCCGTTCGCTTGTCCCACTGCATTCACAACCTACCTTTCTCCAGAGGATCTCCGTCCAAGGATTGAAATCAGTCCTTCCATCACGTTTTTCCCAAACGAGGGAATCGCATGTCCGAAGGGCCTGTATCGATCCGACGGCCATCCCGCTGTCAATCCGATCACGGCGCGGAAACCGACGATCGCGACAGCTTCAGCTCCTGCTTCACTTCGGCAAAGCACTCGATGGCGAATTCCAAGTCTTCTTCACGATGAGCCGCGGACATTTGAGTCCGGATGCGAGCTTGTCCCTCGGGAACGACGGGATACGAAAAGCCGATCACGTAGACCCCTTTGGCCAGGAGCCGGTCGGCTACTTGGCCGGCCAGCTTCGCATCTCCCAGCATCACCGGGACAATGGGATGTTCTCCCGGCAGCAGATCATAACCTAACTTCTCCATTCCCGCTCGAAAAAGTCGTGTGTTTCTTTCCAATCGGTCCCGAAGTTCCGTGGATCGCTGCAACAACTCGAGCACCTTGAGTGACGCCGCCACGATTGGGGGGGCGACCGAATTGGAGAATAGGTAGGGGCGAGAACGCTGCCGCAGCAGTTCCACGATCTCACTCCGGCCACTGGTATAACCGCCGCTCGCTCCCCCCAGGGCCTTCCCCAACGTGCCGGTCAGGATGTCGATCCGATCCATGACTCCATGATGTTCGTGAGTCCCTTTTCCTTGGGAGCCCATGAAGCCGACCGCGTGGGAGT
>JBJHCD010000604.1:0-4444 GCA_050485845.1 Pirellulaceae bacterium
TCATGATCTGGTTTGTGCTCTGCTGGGTCGAAGTCATCCCTGGGATTGCCAATTACGCGCATGGCGGAGGGCTCGCGGCCGGAATGATTATCGGTGTCGCCTCCGCGAATCGCGGCTAAAACTTGATTCCATAAGGAACTTGCCTGATGCGATCGAACAAGTCTTGTCCGCGAGGGCGGGTGGTATTGTTCTCGGGGCTGCTGGTGCTCGTGTCGCTACGGGCCGGTGACTTGAGCTTGGTGGCTGACGAGCCGGATGTGCCGAGCGGCACGCGAATCTACAAGAACGAATTGACTCGACTGGTGGATCCGGCGCCGTTACTGGCGGACTATCCCGAGTTTGTCCAGCCGATTGAAGAGCTTGTGCGGTATGAAGCTCCCATCCTGGTGGATGATCCGGAGGCTGATCTGGAGGTCCGCGCCTGGCGTTTTTCCTATAACGCTCGGGGAATCATTGAAATGCCGAATCGCTTGCGCGTGGCGGAGACGGCGGTGATCATGGTTCATCCCTGGGGAATTGACGATGGGCAGGGTTGGGATACGCCGGAACCGGCCGGTGTCGCCGATTTTTGCACGCCCGAGAAGAACCATCTGGCCGGTCGGCATACCCGCGAGGTGATCAATCCGTTGATCGAGCGGATGCGGGGCAAGGCGGCGTTAGTCATGTTCAGTCTGCGCGGAGGTTCCGACCCGATCCGCAAGCAACTCTACCGGTCACTGCACCATCATCCCAGTGCCGAGGAGCGGGCTGCGGCTCAGCAACTGCTCACCACCACGCTGAAGAACTTTCGTTACGAAGGGGAGCCGTTGGTTGCCGAGCTGACGGTATCGCAAGACCGACCGGTGATCGACTATTTCCGTCAATTCCCGGGGCTGGACGCGAGCGCTCGCTACAACAACCAGGGATTCTGGGAGCTTCCCGTCCCGGTCTCCAGCGACGTGGCGATGGAACCGGACGATATTGTGATCTTCGATGACGACGGCTATCCGCTGCTACGAGACTTTCTCAAGAAGCATGGCGTCCGGCACATTCTGTTGACCGGATATGCCACGGATATGTGCTTCTGCAAGACGACGGCGGGATACGAAAATCTCTCGCAGGACTTCAATGTGTTCCTGGTGGGGGACGCCACCTTGGCCACGTTCCCGGCCAATCGGACTCCCCAGTACGCCACGAACGCTCACATCTCCTTTGCCTCGCTGAACCAACTGATCACTCAGTCTTCCTGGATTCGGCTACTGAACGAGCAATAGAAGAGCCTTGGTCGAGTCATACGACGAGTCATAGTCGAGAAGCCGTCGAGAAGCCGTCGAGAAGTCGTCGAGAAGTCGTCGAGAAGTCGTCGAATAATAGTCGCATTCGCCCTTTGGCGACGACAACTACATCAGTTCCCGGATCGGTTCGGTCCCGGGTTCGACCAGGTATTGGGGGCGCCCTCGCAGATCGAATTCGCGGTGATTCAGGTCCAAACCGGCCTTCGCATAGAGGGTGGCGAAGATCTCCTGGAACTTGATCGGTCGTTCGATGGGATGTTCGGCGTAGGCATTGGTCGCCCCAATCACTTGTCCCACCTCCATGCCGCCACCGGCCAATACCGCGCAATTGGCCTGTGGCCAATGGTCGCGACTGTTCATCTTGTTCAGTCGTGGCGTGCGTCCAAACTCACCCCAGACGACAACCGAGACGTCTTGGTCCAGCCCCCGGTCATGGAGGTCGTCCAGCAGGGCGGAGAGTGCAACGTCGAGCAATGGAAAGTCCTTGCGAGCTTGCACGAAATTCAGACCGTCGCCCCCATGCCAATCCCAACGAGTGAAATTCATCGAGACGACTCGAGCCCCCGCCTCGACCAGTCGCCGAGCGAGGCAGAAGTTGCGGACCATCCGCGGCGCCCCATCCCGCTCGAACGCCGGATCGTCAACGCCATATCGCTCCAGAACGCGGGGGTCTTCCTGAGTCAGATCGAGCGCGTCGGCCAGTTGGCTCGACGTCAGAATGCCCATCGCCTTCTCGCTGAATTCGTCCAGCCCCTCCATGGCCCCCGAGGTATCCGCTTCCCGGCGATAGCGGTCGAAGGAGACCCGCAGACGCTCGCGGTCTTGCAGTCGATCCAGGGTGATTCCCTGCAGGACCATGTTGTCGCTCTTCCGCTGCTCGGTTGCCTTGTTGCCCACCAAATTGAATGGGGCGTGGCTCATTCCCAGGAACCCGGCATCGCCCGGTTCTCCCCACGGTCGATGGCCGGTGGTGTACATCAGACCGAGATGAGCTGGGACGGCGGGATTGATGGGGCCGGCGAGCTTGCTGACCCAGGCGCCATAGGCCGGCCATCCGCCGGGTGGGGGCTGCTCGTTCGGACGCCGACCGGTCATGCACTGGTAGGCACTATGATCGCCGGCGCTGTCGGCAATGGAGCGAATGATGGCGAAGCGATGAGCTCGCCGAGCCAGTTGCGGGAACAGCTCGCAGATCTCCATGCCCGGCACGGTGGTCTGGATCGGTCGAAACTCACCCCGAATCTCCGCCGGCGCGTCGGGCTTGAGGTCCCACATGTCCAGGTGTGGGGGGCCACCGGGAAGAAAAATGTTGATGATCGCCTTGTGCGAGCGCCGCGGAGCGGGCTCGGCCTTCAGCATTTGGGGGAGGGCCAAGCCGCCCAGGGCCATGCCGCCGATGGTGAGGAAATCCCGCCGTGACACGCCGTCGCAGAAGTTACCATTCGCTCGGTTTCCATAGATCGTCAGCATGCCCGATTCTCCTCGGCCAGGGAGGGTGGTTGGGAAGCATTTCCCCTTCCAGAGATCATATGGGAAACATTCTGCCGATTCGGCCCTCTCCCAGCAAGAGCGAACTTCAGGGAACCGCGATAACCGAAGGGTGTCTTCGGTTTTTCCTGCTCGCGGACCATCTGGTTCCGAGGGGGGGTGTGGTGGTGCGTTGGATCCGAAGACACACTTCCGTTTCTCCTTTCTCCGGTTTCCCCTTGAAACCACACTACCCCCTCCACTGGGGTTCATTCCCCGGGGGCTTGATGACTTATTGGCTACCCTCCTCTCCCTAAAGACTCCTTCCGCGCGAGGAGATGGCCTGGAATGATCAGCTCTCCGAGCTGATCCCCGTGGAACGTCTTCCTTGAGAAGGATCTTCAAGAGGTCCCCCGAGTAGCTTGTAAGTCATTGAGCCCACGTGGGGTGGCCCTTTCCCCCCCACATCTCAAGCCTGATCCGAAGAAGCCTGATCCGAAGACACCCTATGGTTTTACTTGCTCACGGGTCTTCTGGTTCCGGCGGGGGGGGCATGGTGGTGCATTGAATCCGAAGACACCCTTCCGTTTCTCGCGAAGACACCCTTCCGTTTCTCCTTGCTGCAGATTCGTATTTCGCGGTAACCTCGGTGCTCTCGACGGCCCCTCCGGGGCGAAAATGAAACGAGGAGCCCATTGGCTCGCGGGCGAGCCCCTTCCCTGGGCTTCCGCCCAGGGCTATCAACGACGGCCCCTCCGGGGCGTCGGAGAATTGATCATGATTCTGAGGGGGGCGAATCGGTTCCGCTCCGTTCCCCATTCGGGATCAGCCGACCTGGCGACTGACCGCCACGAAGCCCATCCGGAGATCATGCAGCACCTTTTCCAGATGCTGCTCCTCGGCCGAAGTGAGATTCCCCTTGGTCTTCTCCTCCAGCAGACTCAGCGTGTCGATCAGATACTTGGCCATCGACAAGTGAAAACGGGGATCCGGGATCCCGGACGGCGAGCTGGAAGAACCCTCCACCCCAGATGACGAACCCGACTCGGGCTTCTCCGTCGCAGCCGTCTGCATCGCCTCGTTGAGACTGGCCATCGCCTGCATCGAAAGGGTCTCGACCAACGAGTCAAAGGTGGCGGGAGGGAGCTGAGGAGCGTGACGAGCCTGTGACTTCGGGGATTGAGATTGGGGCGATTGAGATTGGTCAGGCGCCGAGTCATTGGGCGTGGATGCACCGGGAGGCTCGACGTCAGGAGAGGCCGCTCCCGCCGCGGCTTGACCTACCACGTCGTCGGCCGTGCCGCCCCCCGCAGCGTGACCCGCTTCTACTCCCCGGGCCTTTTTCTCTTGTTCCTCCGCCGCTTTCCGCTTCTCTTCCGCGACTCGGCTCTTCCAGTCTTCGTCCACGATAATGCGAGGTTCTTGTTCTTCGTTTGACACTCGACTTACTTCCCCATTGGTGAACTAATGACCGACGGACCTCCCTAGCGGCTTTCCAATTCCTGCCGCAACTCCCCTCGAGCCGACGGGTGAACATGCCGCTGAATGGCCGCCCCGATAAAGCCGGCGAACAGCGGGTGCGCGGCGGTCGGCTTCGATTGAAACTCGGGATGAAACTGGACCGCGACAAACCAGGGATGCCCCTCGATTTCAATAATTTCCGGCAACTCACCGTCCGGACTGGTCCCGACAACCGCCATCCC
>JBJHCD010000605.1:0-4443 GCA_050485845.1 Pirellulaceae bacterium
CAACGTGACCACGGCCCAAGAGCTGGATGGCCACTGGCGGGACTACGGGTGGTCGATCGCCACACAGCGACGGACATATGGCGAACGGGCCCTGGGGATGGAAGGGGCGATGCAGAGCATCGATCGGAACCCCGTGGTCACTCATCAGGAAATGCTCGACTACTACGAAGATCGAGCGGATCAGTACGCGGTCCCGGCCTCGGCCCGTTGGGAGCAGCTTTCCGTTCGCTTCGACCGGACCTCCAATCGCCAGGAGGCGTATGAACAGATCGTGCGGATGGGAAACGAGATTGTCTTGGGGGGGGCTCCATTCTGGGCCGTGGCCAAGCGTGACTCCCACGACATTCAAGCCGAGGAAGGGGGCGTGCACGACTGGACCACTCAGGGTAGTCTGGCTTCCCGGGTGTTGGATCGGGCGATCTTTGGGCTTCCCATCGGCCAGTTGAGCGAAATCATCGAAGATAACCGAGGATACCACATCATTCGGGTCCTTGAGCGGCGAGAGGCTAGCCGAGTCCCCTTTACCGAAGCCCAGGTCGAAATCAAGAAAAAGATCCAGGGAGAGAAACGGCAACAGCAATTTGTGGAGTACACCGAGCGGCTGCGGCGAGAAATCCCCGTCTGGACGATTTACGATGACGAGGACGAGGAAGCCGAAGGCTTGGAAGGGGACCGATACTAAGTCGGTTGGATCTTGCGATGGACTGGCGACACAATTTGGAAATCAAGGCCGAGATTGCCAATTGGGAAGCGACCCGACATGCCGTTCGGCAGTTGGCGACCGAACGCCTGGGACACCAGCGGCAGATCGACACCTACTTTCATTGCCGGCAGGGTCGGCTCAAGCTGCGAGAAATTCAGGGAAAGGTGTCCCAACTAATCTGGTATGAGCGGCCTGATGTCGAGGGTCCGAAGACGAGCCGCTATCAGCTGGTGGAGGTCGGAGAGGCGGCTCCGCTACGGAATTTGCTTGCCACCGCCTGGGGGATTCGAGGGACCGTGCGGAAGTCGCGCGAGATCTATCTTTACCAACAAGTCCGCATCCATCTGGACCGAGTGGAGGAGTTGGGGTTTTTCCTTGAATTGGAAGCCGTCGTGGATGAGGGGGGAAATTGGGATGAAGCCGGACAACTCGTCCAGGAGTTAATGGACCGGCTCGATGTTTCTCCAAGTCGATTGCTCAAAGCATCTTACGGCGAGATGCTGGATAGGCCTTGAGACGCCGCCGGTCGAAGATTCCTCCCGGCGAATTGTCGAAGCCGTCCCAGGTGGGTACACTGCCTGGACTGCGGTACTTTGTGACAGCGTGGTCCTTGTAAACGGCCCCCGCTGCATCTCTCCCGCGGCCCATTGGACGAACCAGTGTGCTCAGTTGGAAAGGAAAACGCCTATGCCTGACAGCGCGAAGCTCCAGTACGAAGGTCGGGAAATCGAGTTGCCTGTCGTTATTGGGACCGAGAACGAACGGGCGATCGACGTTGCGAAGCTTCGCGCCGAAGCAGGCCTCGTCACGCTCGACGAAGGCTACGTCAATACCGGCTCGACCCGCAGCGCCATCACCTATCTCGATGGGGAAACGGGGATCCTGCGTTATCGGGGTTATCCGATTGAGGCGATTGCCGAGCACTGTGATTTTGTCGAGACGTGTTATTTGCTGATTTACGGGGAGCTTCCCACATCAGCACAGCTCGATACGTTCCGCGAATCGATTCGCCGCCACACGATGCTGCACGAGGACATGAAGTCGTTCTACAACGGCTTTCCTCGGGAAGCCCATCCGATGGCGATCCTCTCGTCGGTGGTCAGCGCGCTTTCCACCTTCTATCAGGATTCATTGAATCCACACGATCCACGACAAGTGGAAGTCTCCACGCATCGCTTGTTGGCCAAGCTCCCCACGATTGCGGCCTACAGTTACAAGAAATCGGTTGGACAGCCCTTCATCTATCCGCAGAACAATTTGTCGTACTGCGAAAACTTCCTGCAGATGATGTTCGCCGTCCCGAGCGAACCTTATGAGCTGGATCCGGACTTTGTCGAAGCTCTGAATTTGCTGCTGATCGTCCATGCCGATCACGAGCAGAATTGCAGCACGTCCACCGTGCGGATGGTCGGCTCGTCGAACGCAAACCTCTTCGCCTCCATTTCGGCGGGAATCAGTGCCCTCTGGGGGCCGCTGCATGGCGGAGCGAACGAGGCGGTGGTCGACATGCTGGAGCAGATCATCAACGATGGCAGCAATGTGAAGAAGTATGTCGACATGGCCAAGGACAAGAAGAGCGGCTTCCGCTTGATGGGTTTTGGCCACCGTGTCTATAAGAACTACGATCCTCGAGCCAAAATCATCAAGGGAGCCTGCGACAAGCTGCTGGCCAAACTGCACATTTCCGATCCCCTGTTCGACGTCGCGCAGCAACTCGAGGAAGTCGCCCTGAACGACCCCTATTTCATCGAGAAAAAGCTCTATCCCAACGTCGATTTCTATTCGGGCGTGATCTATCGGGCGATCGGAATCCCGGTCCAGATGTTCACCGTTCTGTTCGCCATCGGACGACTGCCTGGTTGGCTGGCTCACTGGATCGAGATGCACCAGTCGGAAACGAAGCGGATCTGCCGGCCGAGACAGATCTATGACGGAGCGGAAAAACGGGACATCATTCCGCTCGCCCAGCGGAAGTAACGACAACCGTTCGAGGAGTGCCCCACGCGTGATCCTGGACTCGGAGGAACTGCTGAAGCTGCGACGATTTCGAGTCGTCTCCATTCGACAGCAGATAGGCGACCATGTGGTCCAGCGGGACGTCATTCGGCATTCCGGTGCGGTGACAATCATTCCGGTTGTCGATGCGAACCATATCTGCTTGATCCGCAATTACCGAGTGGCGGTGGATGAAACGTTGATCGAGTTGCCGGCTGGGACGCTCGAACCAGGCGAGGACCCTCAGCACACCGCCGAGCGGGAATTGATCGAGGAGACCGGGTATCGAGCCGCCTCGTGCCGCTTGATTCACGAGTTCTACCTTTCGCCGGGAATTCTCGACGAAAAGATGCAACTCTTTCTAGCCAGCGGATTAACGCGGGGTGTATCTTGCCGCGAGGCGGGCGAAAAGTTTGTTATCCTGGTGGTCAGTTGGGAGGAGGCCTTGCAGTTGGTCGGCAGTGGGAAGATTCGGGATGCCAAAACGATGATCGGCATCCTGTACTACAATCAGCTTCGAGGCTGATGCCTCTTGGGCAGGCGGCGGAGGCTACGGCGCCCCAGTGGTGGCCGTGGCAGTTGGCGACGCGGGTGGCAATAGAGAATATCGGCCAGCCGTTCGGGCGAGCCGATCTCGCCTGGGTCCCGGCGAAAATGCCACTCGAGATCGTCGGGCACCCACTTCTCATCGGCGGGCCAGGGATCAAACGGCTCGAATCCCAAAACCGCCGCCAGCTTTCCGGAATTCATGGTCACGTTCCCGGCTCGCGGTGGGATGGGGCCCGCGTCCACTCGAGGACATCCCTGCAAATTCCTCGGGTCGTAACCCCCGACTCGATTCACGATCTGAGCGATCTGGTAGAGGCTGAGGGGTCGGGGGCCTCCAGCATGATAGAGCCCCGACAGATCGCTCGGCAGAATCGCATGCAGTGCACGGTTCAGGCAATCGGTGTATGTCGGCGTTCGGACCTCGTCGAAGTACAGCGTGGCCGGTTTTCCCTTGCGAAAGCGTGACTGAATCCAGTCAATCGCGCCTGCGTGCCCGTTGAAGCTGACTCCCATCGGGAGCGAGATCCGCAGGATGCAGGCCCCGGGATCCTCATGCTGAATAATCTGCTCGGCCTGAACCATCGTTTTGCCATACACGGTGACTGGGTCCGGGGGATCCGATTCGCCGTACCCCTCCCCGGTTTCTCGGCCCGCGAAGACCAAGTCGATCGACATGTGGACCAGGCGAGATTGGAATTGCCGAGCTGCTTCGACGAGATTCATGGCGCCGAGTACATTGATGCGCCAAGCCATCGGGGGATCCAGTTCACAACCTCGCAAGGCACAGGTCCCTTCGGAACTGAGCACCGAGCGGAAGCGGTATTTCTCGAAAAGTCGAGTCATCTCCTGCCGGTCGTCGATGTTGCATCCCACGATCCCCGGCCCACGCAGAAGAAAGTTATCGAGCCGCCGGAGGCCGATCACCTGCCCTGGGTAGAGACCGTGAAAATAGTGAAAGGCGTTGTAGCCGGCGACACCCGCAATGCCGGTGACCAACAGGGGGAGCGGGGGTGTTGGAATGTCCAAAGGGGGTGTCTCGGTCGGCATAATCGGCGTAATCGTCAAAGTTTAACTGGATGTCTGAAGGAGATGAGCCGAAATTCTATACCGATGCGGGAGTTTTGCCAAAGTCCTTCCCCGGCGAGATCAGTCGTGGGAGGGGTTCGTCTGTCGAATGTTGTTGGGGAGTACGCAGG
>JBJHCD010000606.1:0-4439 GCA_050485845.1 Pirellulaceae bacterium
GTTCCATGCTGTCCAGCATCTGCGTCGCCACGATCACCGGTTTCATGTAGCGATTGCAAAGTTCAATAATCCGCTTCTGAATGACCGGCGTCTCGGCGATATCCGTTTCCACTCCCAGATCACCGCGAGCCACCATGACACCGTCGGCGGCCGCGACAATCGACTCGAGCGATTCGATCGCCTCCCGCTTTTCAATCTTGGCGATGACCTGAGCTCCCGAGTCGCCGTCGGCGAGGATTTGTTTCAGCTGGTTGACTTCGGCGGCGTTCCGCACAAAGCTCATCCCCAAGAAGTCGATCTCCCGTTCGATGGCCCAGCGAACATGCTCACGGTCCTCGTCGGTCAGCGCCGAAACGGAAAGGTTCACCCCGGGCAGGTTAATCCCTTGACGACTTCGAATCTCTCCTCCGCTGACCACGTCACAAGTCACCTCGTCCTGCTGCTTGGCAATCACCACCATGGCCACGGCCCCGTCGGCCAGCATCACCATGTTTCCCGGAACCAGTTCATCCAGTAGTGGTTCGTAATTGCTGACCAGGGTGTTGGGTCTCGGAGCCTGTTCGCCCCGCACGAAGACGAACCGCTCGCCCACCTGACAGTAGGTCGTTGGTTGATGGAGTTCCCCCAGTCGGATTTTGGGACCGGCCAGATCGACCAGGATGGCCAAGGGGCATTCGAGTCGCTGGCTGACCTCGCGAATTCGCTGAACCACGGCATCGTGAAACGAGCGTCCTCCATGAGCCATGTTCACTCGGAAGACATCGACTCCCGCCAGAGCCAGTTGCTCGATCATCTGGGGCGACTCGGAAGCGGGCCCGATGGTCGCCACGGTCTTGGTCCGGACGTCGCGGCGTTTGGAAAGAGCTGCGTGGGAAACGTTCGCGGAACTGGACATAGGGATATGGCTCCCTCGGCTAGAGTGCGGCAGAATGGAAGGAGAGAGACGGGCGCCTGCTCCTCCTCAAAGATCTCCTCCATCGTCGGCCGCATTGTAAGCGGAAAAGCGAAATACGGTTACCCATGTTCCAAGCACTTTCAAGTTGGGCACAGGCCAGGCGGGTCCCCATCCTGCTGGGGGCCGTGGGGACACTGCTGATCGCCTTCGTCGCCCCTTCCGCCTGGCGCAACTCGACCTGGAACGAGCTAACCGAAGAGAACTACTCATTGGCCTGGGAGCAATGGAAGAGGAACGCCCCTTCCGACTATGACCTGGAAGTGCGGGTTCGTGGTCGGCAACCGGCCGTCTATCGAGTGGAGGTCCGAGACGGACTGGCTCGGCAAGCCTTTCGAAACGGGGCCCCGCTGAAGAATTTCCGAACATTCGAAACGTGGAGCGCCCCGGGGATGTTCGAAACGGTCGGATCCGACTTGGAGCACCTGATTCTGGTGGCCCGAGGACAAGCCAGGGCGACGACCCCGCGGCTCACGGCCCTCGTGGAGTTTGACGAGACATACGGCTTTCCGCGCCGTTACCTCCGAGTGGAACGAGCCGGCAGCAGCGGGAATCCGGAAGTCCACTGGGAGGTGCTCGAGTTCACTCCGCTGGAAGGTGGCTGAGCGAACCTGGAGGCGAGGCGCAAGCTTCCTGCCGCGTGCTCTTCAATCGGCGGGATACTTCTCTCTCCTTCCCCCATTCCAATTTCCTTCGCCTCGATTTGAAATGGAATTTCGAAATGGCAAAGACAGACTCCGATGACTCCGACTCTGATGAATCCGACTCCGATGCCCGTGTCACTGACGACACCGAAACTGACGACACCGAAACTGACGACTCCGAAACTGACGACTCCGAAACTGACGACTCCGAAACTGACGACTCCGAAACTGACGACTCCGGTCACGATGGCTCGGATTTCTCGGATTTCTCAGACTCTGGTTCCACTTCTCCTGTCCCATCAGAGAAACTTCCCGTTTCGAAGGATCGGGACGAGATCCGTCGCCTCCGCGATGCGCTCGTCACCTGCGAGGCACGTTACCGGACCCTCTTTCGCGCCGCAGGACGCGATCGTGGGGACCGACCTGCAGGGATTTGTCACCAGCTGGAACCGCGGCGCCGAGGCTCTATTCGGTTATACGGCACCGGAGATTATCGATCGGAGTTTGCGGACTCTCATCCCGGAGGATCTGTGGACCGAGGAGAGTCTCATTCTGGCGAAGCTCCAGCGTGGCGAGCGAATTGAGGCCTTGGAGACGACTCGCATCGCCAAGGACGGCCATTTGATCGAAGTCTCCGTGGTCGCTTCCCCCATTCGGGATCAACGAGGTTCAACGATCGGAGCGGCCCGGATTATCCGCGACATCCGCGTCCTGAAGGAACGTGAGCGAGAAAGTATCCGGATGCGGCGATTGTATGACGCTCTGAGTCAGGTGAATCAGTCCATCGTTTGGACTCGGGCGCCCCAAGAGCTGTTTGATCGGGTCTGCCGAGTGTTGGTGGAACATGGCCGGTTTCCACTCTGGCATGTCAGGCTGCAGCGATTCGGATTCCGGGCACTCGCCTCCTTTCCGATTTGTCAGGGCGAAGTGATTCGGGGTTCCCTGAGTGTCTGCACGGACGAATCCGATTTTTTTCACGAACAGGAGATTGCCTTGTTGGACGAGGCGGCAAAGGATATTTCCTTCGCGCTGGAGAATTTCGCTCGAGACGAGGCGTGAAGAGATGCCGAGCAGCGGATTCTCAGCGAGAAGCGGTTTTCCGATGCGATGCTGGAGAGTTTGCCCGGAATCCTCTATTTTTGCGACGAGCAGGGAAAGTTCCTCCGTTGGAACCGCAATTTCGAGTTCGTTTCGGGCTACAACAGCCAGGAAATCGCTCGCATGCATCCGCTCGATTTCTTTTCCGAGGAGGACCGGCCCGCGCTGGAAGCCAGAATTTCCGATGTATTCAGCCATGGCTTCGCCTACATCGAAGCTCCGTTCCGCTCCAAGGATGGCACGACGACCCCTATACTACTTCACGGGCAAGCGGCTGGAATTCGAAGGCCGACCCTGTCTCGTGGGAATTGGAATCGACATCAGCGGGCAAAAGCAAGCTGAACAGGAACGGGAAAAACGGTTCCAAGCCGAAGCGGCGGATCGAATCAAATCGTCGTTTCTGGCGACCATTTCGCATGAATTACGAACGCCGCTGAACTCCATCATCGGCTTCACGGGCATCCTCCTCCAAGGGCTCGCCGGTCCACTGAATGCCGAACAGGATAAGCAATTGGACATGGTCCGCAAGAGTGCTCGACATCTTCTCGCCCTGGTCAACGACGTGCTGGACATTTCGAAGATCGAAGCGGGACAGTTCGAGGTGGCTCGAGAACCATTCGACCCGCGACAATCCATTTTGAAAGTTGTTTCCATCATGACCCCCAGTGCCGAGGCGAAGGGGCTGGTCTTGCGAGCCGACGTGGCGGAGGATCTGGGTGAGGCAATCGGCGACCAACGCCGATTCGAACAGATCCTGCTGAATCTGTTAAGCAACGCACTCAAATTCACGGAGCGGGGCGAGGTGCGGCTGGTGGCAAACCTTCGGGACGATTATACAGTGCCCGGGATATCTTCGACTCAGCCTGCCATTTGCCTCGAAGTCCACGACACGGGGATTGGCCGAGCAGTTGCGGCCCGACCTGATTCTGCTGGACATCCAATTGCCCGGCATGGATGGTCACGAAGTGGCTCGAGCCCTAAAAAACAATCCGCACTGCCGGACAATTCCGATTGTCGCCGTGACCTCCTATGCGATGACGGGAGATCGGGAGAGGAGTCTCGAGGCCGGAGCGGAGGGATATATTGAAAAGCCGATCAACCCCGAGACTTTTGTGTCAGAAGTGGAACGATTTCTCCTCACTTCGGAAAAGAACGACCTCTGATGAATCACATCCTGATCGTCGATGACAACGCCGAGAATCGCTATCTGCTTCGCTCCATTCTTCAGGGGAGCGGTTACACGGTCGAGGAGGCGAATCATGGAGCAGAAGCGCTGCTCAAGGCGAGGCAATCTCGCCCCAGCATGATCGTCTCCGACCTGCTGATGCCTGTCATGGACGGCTTCACGCTGCTGCGCCAATGTCGCTTGGACGAGCAATTACGGCGAGTCCCCTTTGTGGTCCATACCGCGACTTACACCGATCCCAAGGACGAACAACTGGCCATCGACATGGGAGCCGACGCATTCATCCTGAAACCCTCGGAACCCGAGCCATTGGTGCAACAACTGCGGGAGATCCTGAATCGAGACCAGCCGCAATCGACCGGCCGCGATCAGACTTCCAGCCCCGCTCCATCTCCATCCGACTCCGTGAGCCTCTATCGCGACTATAGCGAGGTGTTGATCAGTAAGCTGGAGCAAGAATGCAGCCAGTGGGCAGAGGCGAATGGGCAGCTTCGGCGTGACTTGGCTGTGGGGCAAGAGGTGGTGGTACTGCTCCGGCAGGCGGGAAAAATGGAAGCCG
>JBJHCD010000607.1:0-4437 GCA_050485845.1 Pirellulaceae bacterium
GTCGAGTTCGAGCACGAGCGCGGCCGGGTCGACACCGTCGAGCATGACGTGCAGGTGCGAGGCGAGCCGGTGCCGCGGTTCGGACGGACCGGTGCGCGCCACGCCGTCGAGCGACGTCAACACCTCGGCGAGCCGGTCGGTCTGCCGACGCATCCTCGAGGCCAGTGCGGGACGGAGGTTTCCGAATTGCTTCCGCATTTTGCCGAGATCGTCGATGACGTCTCGGTCATTCGCTCCATGCACACCGGCTTCAATGGGCACGAGGTCTCCATTCGCTATTTCCATGGTGGGATTCCGGGAATCACGGGACGCCCGACGCTCGGTTCCTGGGTCACTTACGCCCTGGGATCGGAAAGCCAGGACCTGCCGGCCTACATGGTGCTGACCGACCCCGGAGGACACCCGGTGGATGGCGTGCACAACTGGTCCAATGGCTTCATGCCCCCGCTGTTCCAGGGGACGGTCCTGCGAGCCCAGGAACCCCGCATCTTGAACCTCGATGCTCCGACCCACCTTCGCGGCACGCTCCAAGAGCAGAACCTGGCCTTTCTCCAGGAACTGAATCATCGGCATCTGGAACAGCGGCCTGGTGAACCCGATCTGGAAGCTCGAATCGCCAGTTACGAATTGGCCGCCTCCATGCAAACGGCCGCCAAGGAAGCACTGGATATTTCCCGAGAATCGGCCCAGACGCATCGCATGTATGGCATCGATCAACCCGACACTCGAGAATATGGCACTCGCTGCCTCATCGCTCGCCGACTGGTCGAACGGGGTGTCCGGTTCGTGCAACTCTTCTTGGGTGGCCAGCCCTGGGACAACCACAACAACATCCGGTCGGGTCTGGCAAGTATCTGCCGGAAGACCGACCAACCGACCGCCGCCCTGGTCAAGGACCTGAAACAGCGAGGCCTGCTCGACACCACGCTCGTCCACTGGGGAGGTGAAATCGGACGCCTGCCGGTCTGCGAAGGAGAATTGAACGAGAACTCCGGACGGGACCACAACGGCCAAGGCTTCAGCATCTGGTTGGCGGGAGGAGGAATTCAGGGAGGCATCACCCACGGCGAGACCGACGAGTTCGGTCACAAGGCGGTCACCGATATTGTCACCCCCAACGACTATCAGGCCACCCTATTGCACCTGTTCGGCATGGACCATGACCAAGTGATCTTCCCGGTGAATGGCCGAGACCAGAAGATTACCGATGGCCGTCCAGCCCGCATCGTCCGCGAAATCCTGGCCTGAATCGAAAATCGAATTTCGAGAGAATCTCGAAACTATCTCGAGACTTGAATATCCGGAATCTGTAGTCGAGTGGCTGGAATCCAGAGTCGAAAGACCAAAACGAAAGCGACTCTCGTTCACCCGCCTCATGGCAAGATCGCCTCAAGCCAAGCTCGGCTCATGACAAAATCGGCTCATGCCAAGATCGGCTCGACGATGCGGCCATGGACGTCGGTAAGCCGGAAGTCGCGCCCCGCGTAGGGGTAGGTCAGCCGAGTGTGGTCGAGTCCCAGGAGATGGAGGATCGTGGCATGCAGGTCGTGCATGTGGACTCGGTCCTGCACCGCGTAATAGCCGAACTCGTCCGTCTCCCCATAAGCCATTCCTCCCCGCACGCCTCCCCCCGCCAGCCACATCGTAAATCCTTGCGGATTGTGGTCGCGCCCATCCTTCCCCTGAACGATCGGAGTCCGACCGAACTCGCCCCCCCACACCACCAGGGTCTCGTCCAGGAGGCCGCGGCGTTTCAAGTCGATCAACAAACCGGCGATCGGCCGGTCGACGGCACGAGCGTTCTTGGCATGTCCCGCCTCCAAACCACCATGCTGGTCCCACACGTTCCCCGTCGATAACTCGACAAACCGGACTCCGGATTCCACGAGTCGCCGAGCCAACAGGCACTGGCGGCCGAACTCCCGCGTCTCCGGTTGATCCAGGCCATAGAGCGCCTGCGTGACCGTGGATTCCTTTCCCAAGTCCATGACCTGGGGAGCGGCCTGCTGCATGCGATGAGCCAATTCGAAGGCGCCGATCGTCCCCTCAATCTCGGAGTCCGAGCCGACGCGTTCCAACTGCCGGCGATTGAGCGACTGAATGAGATCCAACTGGCGGCGTTGTGACGTCCGGGTGCCCGAAGAAGTCTCCAGAAAATCAATGGTTCCCTTGCCCAACTTCCCCTGCCGCCCAATGGTTGTCGCCTGGTGGATGGCCGGCAAGAATGCCGAGCCGTAGTTACGCGGTCCGCCATGCCCGGCGGACGGCCCCAACGAAACAAACGCGGGGAGGTCGTCGTTTTCCGCTCCCAACCCAAAGGAAATCCAGGCCCCGACGGATGGTCGCAGGAGATTGTCACTTCCCGTATGAAGCATGCTCACTGCCTGGCCATGCGATTGGCCTCGGCTGTGAAGTGATCGAATAACGCACAACTCGTCCATCAGCCCTCCCAGCTGGGGAAACAGCTCCGAACACCAGAGGCCGCTCTCCCCCCGCCGGCTGAACTTCCAAGGGGATGCCATCAGCACCGGCTTGGCGTCAATGTTCGCGGCGGGGGCGAAGGGTAACTCCCCACCGTTGTCACGCTGCAGCCGAGGCTTGTAGTCGAATGTGTCGACCTGACTGGGGCCCCCATGCATGAACAGAAAAATCACTCGCTTCGCCCGTGGGGTGAAATGAGTGCCGGCGGGCCGCTCCGTCCCGGTCTTCTCCGAGGAAGCGGAGGACTCCTCGGCCATCGCGGCCAACGCCCCCGCCATGGCGAATCCCCCCCAACCACAGGCAATCTGCCGCAGAATCTGCCGCCGAGTCCCTCGGAATTGGGAAGAATCGACGGAAGCAGCCGGTAAACCCCCTCGATCGCCCTGACCGCCCGTCTGTTTGCGTCGCTGACTCCTCATACCATCCATCTCCCCAAGTCCTCGCCCAGTCCTGTGTTCCATCGAATCTACCAACCCGTGTATCGAACCTGTCTATCAAACTTGTGAACCAAACTTGTGAACCAAACTTGTGAACCAAACTTGTGAACCAAACTTGTGAATCAAACTTGTGAATCGAACCTGCCCCACCGGCCCTGCTTCCGCACGCACCGCCGAGTTCGCTCGTGTTTATTCGCTCGTGATTATTCGCTCGTGATTATTCGCTCGTGATTATTCGCTCGTGATTGGTTCGCTCGTGATTGGTTCGCTCGTGATTGGTTCGCTCGTGATTTCCCAATGGGCAAATGCCCGCTCAGTCCAGCAGCCGAAACTCGGTCGCCGCCAACATCGCATGCACCAATTCTCGCCACATCTCGGGAGTCGGCTGGACGACGAGTGACGCCTCCGACAGTTGTTCATCCACTTCAGCCGTTACGGTTCCACCAGGCGCCGCTTCGCCGAACGCCTCCCAATAGTTTTGGACCTCACCGATCTCCTCCTCCGTCGGAACTCGGCCATAAAGATGCCGATAGATCCGCGACAGTTGATCGGTCCATGTCGCTCGGTCCCCTGCTCCGGAATCCCGGCCGGCCGGGTCGGTCCCCGCCGCCGTCTCGGGCAGGACATGCGTGACGATCCGTTCCGCTTGCCGCTTCACAAAGGGACTGTTCAACAGAAACAGAGCTTGCGCGGGGGTGGTGGTAATCGGCCGCTTACCAACCACGAAATCCGGGTCGGCGAAATCGAAGAGGGTCAGCATCGGATCCAGCTGACCCCGAATGACCGGTTGATACACGGATCGCCGGAATGATTCATCCCCCGTTGCCACCTCCGCGTCGGGACGGTTCTGCGTGACCAGCGTACCGAGATGATCCACGGGACCCTCGCCAATGCTTAGATCCAAATCCCCCGCCAGGAACAGCATCGAATCCCGAATCGATTCCGCCATCAATCGTCGGCGAAATGCTCGCGACCAGAGTCGATTCTCGGGATCGGCCTCCAAGGCCTCGGGAGTCACGACCGAGTCGGCTTGGTACGCGCGGCTCAGCACAATCTCGCGCACCAGATGCTTGACCGACCACCCCTGATCAATGAACTCCCAAGCTAATTGATCAAGTAACTCGGGGTGAGTCGGTGTTTCGCCCAGGGCTCCGAAGTTGTCCAGAGTCCGCACGATCCCCTCCCCCATCAACTTCTGCCAAATCCGATTCACCATGACTCGGGCCGTCAGCGGATGACGCGGTGAACTGATCCACTCGGCCAATTCACGCCGGCCGCTTTCGTCACTCGGGAATGGCAAGGTGGAAGCCGACGTCGAAACGGGCGTCGTATCAGAAAAAGCAGCCTGGTCGGATTCCGGGTCGGCCTGGGCGAGGACCTGCAAAAAGCCACGCGGAACCTCCGGGCCCAGATTCCGAGGTTCACCACGAACGCAGATTTGCAAGTCTTCGATCTGGTCCGCTTCTCGCGGAGCGAACGCGGTCGGGGCCGGAGGCGGGGCCTCGGCCCGCAACTCCTT
>JBJHCD010000608.1:0-4436 GCA_050485845.1 Pirellulaceae bacterium
ATGCTTCGAACGATATACAACCCGAGTCCAGTCCCCGGACGATCACGCTCCAGTTCCCGGCCCAGGCGGACGAAGCGTCCGAAGACTTGCCGCCGGAGATGGGACGGGATTCCCCTCCCATTATCCTCCACTTCCACCAGCAGTTCATCTTCAAGCTCCCGCCGAACGCTCAGGCGTACCTGGGGATTCTCGCCCGCGTACTTGATGGCATTGTCGATCAGATTGCGAAACAGGATCGACAAGTCCTCGCGACTGGCGAAGACTCGACAAGGGGGAACCTCGAGCTGAATCACTTCCAGCGGCATGTGATAGCGGCCACAGGCGGCATGAGCACATTCGATCAGCAATTGGTCCAATCGCAATTCCTCCTGGTCACCAGCTCGAGTGTGCCGAGCCGTGCGGGCGGCATCCAGCAGGTGGTTGATCAACTGGTCCAGCCGCTCGACATCCTCCAGCATGTACTGCTGAATACTCTCCAGTTCGCTCGAGGTGACCGGTCGTTGGGTGACGGTTTGGAGACAGAGCTTCAGCGAGGCGATGGGGGATTTCAATTCGTGAGTCACGCTGTCGATGAAGTTCGACTGGCGTTGGCTGAGATTGATCGCCTTGATGGTCAGCGTCAGATACATCACCACGCCGACCAGCACCATGGCCAAGAGCGACGTGCCGACGATCAAGAGAGTCCAGAGGAGAGCCGGGCTCGTCCGCTGAGTGACCGCGAAAATGGAAATCACGATCCAGCCGACAATCAACAACACGACCAGAACGATCATCACCACGCCCAGTGTGATCGGCAGGCCCAAGGAACGTCGTTCAAACATGGCAGCTTTGCTGGTCTTGGCGGGATACCTGGTGGACAACCGGAGAGGGGCTTCGGGCCCCGGCGGCAACAGTTCACGACCTGGACACCGATGGACGAGCGGACAGCACGCGGTTCAGGAGGCGGGCGGATTCAGGTACCGCGTCGCCACCTTGGCGGCCACGGTGCCGATCCCGTAGTAGCCGATGGAAATTTCCCCCACGTGCGTCAGCAAGTCATACGCTCGCCACCGCGACCATCCATGGTCAGATTCGAGCCACAGGATCAATTCGGCGTAGGCCTGGGCAATCGAGCGTTCCATGGGACTGCCGCTGACCACGACGCCGATTTCCTCCTCCCTCATCATACGAGGCCACCGGAGTTCTTTTCCAGGGATCACCTCGACTTTCAGCGTGGTGACCGCCGCCATTTCCAGTCCGCTGGCCGATAGCTCTCCATGCCCCATGGCTGCGTGGGCATCTCCCAAGTAGAGATGGGCCCCGGGAACAAAGACGGGAAGGAGGATCGTGCTTCCCGGGCAGACCTCGCGAATGTCCATGTTTCCTCCATGGGGGCCGGCCGGGTTGGTCGTGGGACATCCATGATGCGGGGCCACTCCGATACAACCCAGCATTGGCTGATACGGAATCGTGAGTTGATCGCTCCAATGAATCACTCCATCCGCAATCCGACAGACATGCGTCCCATGCGGACAATCGGTTCCCAGCCACTGACTGAGCAACCCAGGGTCGCTTGTCCGAGTTGCACACTGGCCGCTGAGCGGCTGAATGTCCAAGATTTGGACCGCCAGGGTGTCCCCCGGTTGGGCTCCCTCCACGGCGATGGGGCCTGTCAGTGGATTGCTGAAAGGGACCTTCGACTTGTCGCGACGGTCCTGATTCGAACGAATTTGTCCCGAAAAAGCGTCCTCGCTTTCCACTTGCACCATATCCCCAGCAGCGATCCGGATCCGTGGATCATGAAATCGGGAAAACTCGTAGTACAAGGGCCCCATCGTCAATCGCAACATCCAAATGCTCCCATGGTCGAATCTCTTGGCTCAACTCCCGGCCCAACTCCCGGCCGCGCCGCGGTCGGAACGACGAGTTTATCCTGGACAAGGCCGACGGGACAAGAATCGGCCGGCAACTCGCGATCACGACCCAACTGTCCCAGAACGCTGGTCCGCCTTGACGGTGACGGACCGTCAGTCAGTCAGGCCGCGGGCGGCGTGCCAAGCAGTCGTCATGAACCGAGCCCATTTTGGGTTCCGAGCCTTCTGGAGCACTCCACGAATAATCGCGTCGGCCGTATCCTTCCAGACAGCGTATTCGTTCAGCCAGCGTATCCTTCCAGTCAGAAGGAACCGAGCATGAAGGATGTTCCACATGCCTCAAGCCGCTTGCATCCACCAAGCTGCCAGGAGTCAAGCTGCCAGGAGTTGGGACGAGGCGACGTGAACCCGCCGTTATGGCGCCTTTCCGCTGCAGACGATCAAACGGGCACGCACCGCCTCGAGTATTGGCCACGGGGTCTGCCGAGCGGCCCTCGCTGCGGCGTGCTCAGCTCCCGGCTGCGGCGAGACCTCTCCTCCCATCGAGATTGGTTTCGGGCCCTGAGGGAATTGGACGAGGAACTCTCCCCCGAAGTACTGCTGGTTACCGCCCAGTCCACGACTCCTTACTCCTTTCTCATGCGACTCGCGGTTCATCGTCCTCGCCGATTGGTGGCCATCTATTCTCCTGAGAAGTCACGGAGTTTGAAGTCGTGGTGTCGCCATGCACAAACCGTTTTGCTTCCCAGTCACGAACGAGTCTTTCCCGTCCTGATGTCCGCACCATTCTCCCTCCCATGCTCCCTCCCAGCCACGTCGGCCACCACCTCTCGAGGATCGTGTCGGCCCGTCGCCCCACCGCTCGCCGATGGCCTGGTCGAGCAATTATCCGATCGCTTGGTCGTGCTGCGTCTCAGAAAGGGGGGGAGGCTCTTGGCCTGGATCGCCGACCTCCTTCAGCCATCCCAGGGAAATCCGATGACACTTTGGCTGGCCGTCGGTCCGGGATTGGTCAATCCCACCCTAGCGGAAGGTCTGGTCGATCAAGGAGCTTTCTGGTGGAGGTCGTTCCTCGCCCGAAACCGACCATCGACCGATGCCGTGGCCCAGATTGTCCAACAACGCGAAAGCGAGTTTGATATTCCGGAGCGTCGTGGTCATGCACCCCCCATGGAACTATCTGACCCACTGCACTCGACGGACCGACGGACCCTGGCCCGGCCAAAGTGAGGAAAGCTACTGGGACGACTTGCTGTGGGATCGTCCTGAGTCGGATCATGGTCCACTGGCCACCCTCCTGCGGATAGTACTCAGCCGGTCTATGCGGGGTTCCTCGAAGGCCATTCGCGGTGGAGTCCCGGTCGTCTGCTGGACGGAAGTCCCGGGACCGGAACTTCCCAAACTGCGGGTGTACCGCAAGCACCGAGTCCGTTGGGACTTCTGTCCCTACGGGATCTGCATCGAGCGGTCGTGGCTCGAGCAGCAGGGGGCTCGGCCCGTCATCTACGCTCCACCTTCCCACTGGAATCAACTTTCCCCCCAGGATCAACCCTTCTTTCAGGCTGTCCATTTCCGTCGATCGGGTCCCCCGTCCACGAATTCAGGGGCTGCGTCTTCAGAGGCTGCGACTTCAAGGGCTGCGACTCCCGGGACGGTCAATTCAGGGACTATCGGTTTGGGCCCTGTCGTCAGCCAGGAGATCGAGGCCGAGTCACAGGGCAATAGCGGAGGTATCGATTGGCGGACTGAGCGAGAATGGCGAACGCTGGGAGACCTTTCGCTGGATGGTCTTCCCCCTGATCGTGGGTTTCTGTTTGTTCACTCAGAGGCCGAGGCCGCCGTGATGGCGCCGGCGAGTCCCTGGCCCGTCTTCACCATCGGCGAGCTTGGGTCCTTCGGGACCACGCTGGGCCCCAGCCGACAATCCCCCCCGCTCCGGTCGTCCCCCCTGGCTGGGACCCTGAAGAATCCGGAGATATAAGTTCCGAGCTGGAAGGGCTCGAAAGACGCGGAATTCGACCAGATCTCTTGCGGAATTCCAAGAATCGCCCTGCTGCCATCCTAAATGGTACGCCGCTTGCTTAAAGCGGGTTCCACACATCTGGCACAAGCTCGAGTAGCCTTTGACTGCGGAGACTCCCCGGGTTGGTGCCAAAATGAGGGGTGTTGGCTGGCATTCTCAGCGGGATGCCGGAGCACATCGAAGTGGGACACGTGTCAGCGAAGGGGATCACGATGGAAGTTTTGGCCAACAGCAAGGGTTTTACCGATACAAATGATGTCGGCTCGCTCGATCCCGTCTTGGGAACGGTTCGGGATTACGCTCCAAATAAAGGGACTGCCATGTCGGCTAGCAGCTCACACCTCCATCTCACCGCCGCTCGGCTTCGATTGGAATTGGCCACCACCGCCGAGGAGCGCCGGCATGCCATCGCCGCCGCGACCGAGTTGGGCATGCCGCTCTGGCAGATCGAGCAGTATCTGGATTGGCTCGATGTGTCTCGTGCCTATCAGTCCAGTGTGGAAGGCTCTTCCAACGTCTTCTGTCGGTTGATCGTTGCACTAGCCGGACCGATTCGGGCC
>JBJHCD010000609.1:0-4424 GCA_050485845.1 Pirellulaceae bacterium
GCCGTAGACCGCATGGCGCAGATCCGCGACCACGCGCTCGCCGATCCAGGAGACGAGGAAGAAGCGCGCGAAGGAGGAGCCCGCCATCAGTACCGTGACGCCGGCGAGCACCAGCAGCGCATGGTCGAGCAGCGCGCTGTCACCCGTGGCGAAGCCGCGGTCGATGGTGGCGCTGGCGACGCTCATGTAGGTCATGCGGTCGAACTGCTCGATCACTTCCGTCGCCGTCCGCGCGAGGCGGGCGTTGCCGCAGTGGCGGACGAGGGCGACGTGGAAGCTGCGGTTGTAGGGGATCCAGTCGGCGAGGGCGAAGGCGGCTGGCAGGTCGCGATAGGTGTCGAGACCGGCCAGTTCCGCGTCGCCGGCTTGGGAAAAAAGCTGAACATGATGGACATGATCCAACTGCAGCAGGACGAGCTGTCGATTCCGGCTCGCACGTTGGTTCCCCTGCTCCGCCCGTTGGAAATCGAGGATCCGCTATTGGAGGAAGCGATCGGGCGGCTCCTTCCCTGGGATTTCGTCCTGGATCGAGATTCGGTCGCCGCGGGCATCTACGTGATGTGGGAGCGGAAGATTCAAGATCGCATGAGGCAGTTGCTGGTCCCCGAGGAGGCCCAGCCCCACTTGGAGTCTCTGTCGATGAAGCGGATTCTCGACTGGTTACTGTCACCCGACGGCCGGTTCGGGGAAAGTCCCGTGGAGGGCCGAAACGAACTGCTGCTCGGCAGTCTCTTGGAAGCCCTACAGGAGCTGGAACAAAGATTCGGTCCGGATCGCGAACTGTGGATGTATGGACAGTCCGGATACAAACATGCTCGAATTCCCCATCCGCTCGGTCGGGCCGTCCATGCGGAACTTCGCCAAGTGCTCCAGCCGGGGCCCCTGCCGCGAGGCGGCAACAGCTATACGGTCAACAACACCGGAAGCCGTGATCGGCAGCCGTCCGGTGGGTCATTCCGCGTCATCGTGGACACTGGGGACTGGGATCGCACTCTAGCAACCAACAGCCCTGGGCAGGGGGGAGATCCCGAAGGGGAGCATTATCAAGATTTGTTTCCTCTTTGGGCCCGAGGAGCCTATTTTCCACTTTTCTATTCCCGCGACAAAGTGGAATCCGTCAGCCGCCGGCGATTCGAGCTGGTCCCCGAACCGGTCGAGCCTTGAAGGCGAATCACGCTCGAATCGAAGCCGACACGCTTGCCCGGCCGGCTCCCAGGCGCAGGCGTTTTCCTTTCCGTATTCTTTTGGCATTCTTTTAGCATTCCTTCAGCTTGGGGGCCTCCGCCGGAGAAAAAACGTCTCCCATGCCTCCCCTCCCAGGTTAACTATCGTGGCGAAACGGAGTAGACTGTGAGAGGAGGCAAGGTGGTTTCATGACCGATACAGACCGAGCGGCAGATCAATCCGCGGGAACACCGGAGGTCGGCTCCCCCCCGCTGACAAGGTCTCTGCTGCTGCAGTATACGTCCTACGTCGCCTTGGTCATCGTGCTCGCGGCGGGAGCACTTGCTCATCTGGGCTATCAGTTCGCGCGCGGGACGCTGCACGACGAGATCCATTATCGGCTGCGGTTAATTGCCTCGGAACGCTCGGCGTCGCTCGAAGCGTATGCTTCGCGTCAGCTGGATCGGGTCGCGTTGGTCGTCAGTCGAACTCGACTTCGCCAGCTGGTCCAACAGCGGGCTGAGAAACTTGCGGTGACCGGGAGAGGCGGGAACGGAGCGGAAGCGGAGGAAAACGTCGGCCGGGACGACGTGGTGCAGCAGTCGGACGAATCCGACGATCACCGCCTGCGAGTGGTGGAAGAGGAGATCTCGCACGAGGCGGGGATTATTCTTCGCGATGCCCTGGTCAGTACTCCCGATTTCAAGATGCTCTGGGTTGCCGATCTGCAGGGGAACGCAATTGCCGCGGCCCGTCCCGAATCACTTCCCTACGACTTTCGAGATATCCCGGCCTACTGGGAAGGGCTCAAACGTCCTCATCTCGGCAAACCTCAACAATTGGGCGAGGAGATGTTGGCCTATGTCGCAGCCCCCGTCCGCTCTGACAAGGATGAAGTGGTCGGCGTGCTCGTCGTGCTCCTGGATGTCGAGCCACTGAGCCGGTTGCTGAAATATGAAGTGGGCCTTCAGAGAACCGGTGCCATTCTCGTTGGAACGCGGGTCGGAGACCAAATTGAATACTTGCTTCCCAGCAACAACGAGGCAAGGCATGCGATACCGATTTCTCAGGCTGGTCCGATGGTCGCGGCCTTGGAAGGACGGTCGGGGTCTCAAGTGGCCATGTATGACGGAGTCCGCGTGTTGGCTGCTTTCCAGCCCGTGGAATATCAATCGGCGGACTATCGAGCTTGGGGACTGGTCGCCAAATTGAATCTCGCGGAGGCTTACGCTCCGGTAACGCAACTCCGCCGAGTGATGATTGCCCTTCAGGCCGTGCTGGTCCTGGCCGGAATTTCCACCTCGTTCCTTCTGGCTCGCCGCTTGACCCGACGCGTGATGAGTCTCGCCAACTCGGCCGCTCAAATTGCCTCGGGGAACTTGACCGTTCGTGTTCCCGACCAGTCACGGGATGAATTGGGATTGCTGGGGATCACGTTCAATCATATGGCCGAGCAACTGGCCGCGGCTCACCGATATCTCGAAGAACGCGTCGCGCAGCGCACCGAGGAACTGATTCAATCCCATCAGGAACTGCGGCAGCAGACCCGAATTCTTCGCTCGGTGCTCGACAGCATGGCCGATGGGGTGATCGTGGCCGACCAGAAGGGAACGTTCACACTTTGGAATCCGGCCGCCGAAAAGATTGTTGGAGTGGGGCCGCAAGACATCGCCGCGGAAGAGTGGTCGGAAGTCTATGGTTGCTTTCAATCGGATGGCGTTACCCCCTGCCCTCCCGAGGAAATCCCCTTGGCTCGAGCCATCCGGGGTGAGTCGATCGACGCGGCAGAGTTGTTCGTGCGGAATCCGGATGTCCCCGAGGGACGCTGGATCAACGTCAACGCTCGCCCTCTGCGAAATGAGCAGGATGAGCTGCGTGGGGGCGTGGTGGTGGTCCGCGACGTGACCGCCGCCAAGAGGGCCGAGGAGCAATTGCGTTCCCGAGACGCCAAGAGTCGGGCGATTCTCGCCACGGCTCATGAAGCCTTCGTCGCCATCGACTCCAATAGCCGGCTCGTCGAATGGAACGAACAGGCCGAGGTGACGTTCGGATGGAGTCGCGAGGAGGTTCTGGGAAAGTCGTTCCCGGAATTGATGCTTCCCGAGCGACATCGAGAGGCCCACTATCGAGGACTGGAGATCTATTTCAAGTCGGGAAGGGCGTCGTTCCTGAATCAACGTCTCGAGATGCTATTCATCCATCGGGACGGCCACGAGTTCCCCGTGGAGATCACGATCACCGGGATTCAGCAGGACGACTCGCAAATGCTTTGCGCCTTCCTGCACGATATCACGGAACAAAAACGAGCGCGGCGCGAACTTCAGCGAGCCAAGGAGGCGGCGGAAGCAGCGAGTCAGGCGAAAAGCACGTTCCTGGCCAACATGAGTCACGAAATCCGGACCCCGATGAATGCCATTATCGGGATGACGGAACTGGTACTGGATACCGAGCTGACTCGATTGCAGCGCGAGTATCTGACGATCGTGCAGGAGTCGGCCGAATCACTGTTGGCGGTGATCAACGATATTCTCGATTTCTCGAAGATCGAGGCGGGGCGACTTGAGCTGGATCAGACAGTGTTCGATCTCCGCGAAGTCTTGGGGGATACCATGAAATCCATGGCCCTCCGGGCTCATCACAAAGGCCTGGAACTAGCATATCACGTGGACGATCAGGTGCCGGCCCTCCTGGTCGGTGATCGTCAACGCCTCCGGCAGATCATTGTCAACCTGGCCGGGAACGCGATCAAGTTCACCGACCATGGAGAAGTTGTGGTCGATGTTGAGGTCGATCATCGAAGTTCCGAGGAAGTCGAATTGCATTTCCGGGTTCGGGACACGGGGATCGGGATTCCGGCCGAACAATGTAGTCGGATATTCGAGGCCTTCGAGCAGGCGGATGAATCCCCTGCCCGCCGATTCAGTGGAACCGGACTGGGATTGGCAATCTCCGCGAGGCTGGCCGAGTTGATGCAGGGAAGAGTCTGGGTCGAAAGCGAAGTCGGCGTGGGAAGTACCTTCCACGTGGTGGCCCGATTTCAACTTCCTCCCGAATCGCGGCAGGCCGAGGCGGAAGCGGCGCGGAAGCCGGAGGTTTTTCATGGCCTGCGGGTCTTGATCGTGGACGATAATCTCACGGCCGGAACGATCCTGTCGGAAATGCTGCTCAGCTGGAACGTCGAAACGAAACACGTTTCGAGTCCGTCGGAAGGAGAGAGAGCGTTCCACGATACCGCGGCAACCTCACCACCGTCGACGTCA
>JBJHCD010000610.1:0-4422 GCA_050485845.1 Pirellulaceae bacterium
AACCTACTGACCGGAGAGCCGTATGCGGGAGAACTGCATGTACGGTTCGGAGGGAGGGGGGGCTCAAACCAATGAGCCCTCCCTACCCCTATCGTGGCTCGACTCTCCCCGAGTCGAGAGTGCAAGGACTCTCCCGAGTCCGCTGCGGCTCTTCCTCGAATAAAGTCCAGCGAATTCACCGGCCCGACAACGTCAATCAACGTAACCTGGTGCTGTCCCGCCTAGACGAGTTCTCGAATGGGGCGGACCTCGGGATCCACCAGATGCTGCGGGCGTCCTCGGAAATCAAACAGCCGCTGCGTTGTCAGGTCGACACCCAGATTGTGGTACAGCGTCGCAAAGACTTCCGGGAAGGTGACCGGACGCGAAACAACTTCGCCTCCCAGTCGATCGGTCTCACCAATTACCTGCCCCGTTCGCATTCCTCCGCCGGCCATCAGAGCCGAAGTGACTCGAGGCCAATGATCGCGACCGGCGTCCTTGTTGATCTTGGGCGTCCGACCGAATTCTCCCCAGGCAATCACGGTGACGTCATCTTGCATTCCCCGCTCATGCAGGTCCTCGACCAAGGCCGTGAAGGCCTGGTCGAAAATGGGAAGCTCTTCCTCCGCCGCCTTGAAGTTACGGCCATGCCAGTCCCAGAAGCTGTAGTTCACCGTCACCACGCGAACGCCGGCTTCGACGAGACGTCGAGCGACCAGGAAGTTCTGGGGAACTCGGGGAGCACCGTCCCCCTTGGGACGGTCGGGATCGCCGTGCCCGTATCGAGCCAACGTGTCAGGGTCTTCCCGGGAGATGTCCAGGGCGTCGTACAGTCCCGACGAAGTGAGGATTCCCATCGCTCGCTCGGAAAAGACATCCATCCCTTCCATCTTTCCACTCCGGTCGCATTCGCGCCGGAAGGAGTCGAGCGAGTCGAGCAACGACTTTCGGTCGGCCAAGCGGTCGGCCGAAATTCCTTGCAGGACAAGGTCGTCACGCCCCGGACCGGTGGGACGGAAGGACGAGTGGCCATGTCCGAGGAAGCCGGGCCCCGGTTCGTTATAGGGTTGATGCTGGGTCGTGTAGCAGAGACTGAGAAAGGGAGGAATGCCTGGCGAGGTGGGGCCCTGACTGTGCGAGATCACCGATCCGATGGAAGGCCAGCCACCCGCCGGCGGCGAGATATCGTGATGCCCCGTCATGCACTGGTAGCTGTAGTGGGCATCTCTCGCTCCCACCAGGGACCGGATCGCCACCATTTTGTCCATGTTCTCGGCGATCCGAGGCAGGTGCTCGCAAACCTCGATCCCCGACACATTGGTGGGGATGGGCCGAAATGGTCCGCGGATTTCCGAGGGAGCCTCTTCCTTCAGGTCGTACATGTCCTGGTGGGGTGGGCCGCCGCACAGATAGATCAAAATCAGGGACTTGTGCGGGTTCGCGGTACCTGCTTGAGCCTCGAGTTGCAGAAGTTGGGGGAGAGTGAGTCCGCCCAGCCCCGCCACGCCGATCCGCAAAGCGTCACGACGAGTGATTCCGTTGCACAATCGCTGGTGAGCTTTCCCCGACTCGATTCTCAGCATCACACGACTCCATCTGGTCTCTGGGCAACCTCGGTTTCCGTCCGCCACGGGAACGTCCGGTCTCTTCGCGGTGCTGAGTTTACTGGACTTGGTGGTCCGCCGTCCAGCACTTTCTGGGCTCGGCCTACGAAACTCCCCGGGGCATCAGCCACGTCGAGTAGGACAATGATGACGGTCAGGAAAACAGGAACGGGAGAGGTTCCGTCCCCGTCCAGGTTGTCCCTTGCGAATCGCTGTCGCTAAGGGGGAGGCCATCCCGAGCATAATGGTCATAGAGGGTCCGAAGGACATCGCGTATGTTGCCACGGTGCCGCTGGTAGAGGAGCGAGATCGCTCGCTTCCCCTCGGCGTTAAGCGGCCCGATCAGTTCCTCGACCAGTCCCTGGGTAAGTTCCCGTGAAGTTCGGCATTGCCGTAGGGTCGGCAGGCGGCCCGATCGATGCGTGGTCACGATCATTCCACGAGCTGACCTGGTCTGTCGCAAGAACCAATTCCATTTCCACCAAGGAATCTGTTCGGCTCCATCAAACAGAATGACATGGTCCCGCTGAAGGTCGGCCAAAAGTTCCTCGCAGTGAATTCGCCATTCGGGGCGACGCTCGCGTGATAATCGGAACCAGCGAGTGGCGATGCCTTCGACTTCGAGCCGAGCCCCTAGGTCTTCCAGGAGCGTGGTTTTTCCCGAACCTTCCGGTCCCACGAGGGCTCCTCGAAATTCACGCTGTTCGAGTTGCAGCAGAAAGCTATTCCACTGCGCTGCGGTCAAGCGGTATCGCAGTTGAAGCACGCGCTGAACGGCGAATGGATTGTTCCGAGCTTTCATGAGTTGAACTGGAATGAGTTGAGCTGAAACGCGGATTTCTTGGTGTCCACTTCTTCCAGCACGATTTCCTCGCCGCCAGGGGCCATGAGGAATTCCAGCCGGGCCGCTTCCTTGGACCCTTGAGCCACCAACTCGAGTCCCCAGATCAGCGAGATCAGCTTGCCGGAAAAACTGTAGGGGCCGTCGGGGAGCCGAATCGCAAGACGCTTCGAGTCGCGTGGTTCGGGATGGAGAAATGGGAGTTTCTGGACCACGTACACGTCCGTGTCCCCTTTCCCCTGCGTGTACCAGAACAATCGAAGTTCGATCTGCGAGGCAGGTCGCTCCAAGTCCCAGGTAGCTGTCACTCGCAATTCCGCCCCAGGTTCAAAGGCGATCTGATCCCCGTCCAGGGCAAGCTGCAGTTGGCTCATAACTCGATCTCGTCGTCATAGGGCAGGGGATGGACATGAATGGGAAAGTCCATGTTGACATCGGGCCAGAAGGGGACATCTCCATGCACGGTCAATTGCCATTTGATCTGATTGTTGGTCCCCTCGAAGGAATGCATGCCGCGGGATGGAATGACCAGTTCGGCCTTCCCTTCGGCAATCTCCACGGGAGACTGTGTCTCGACGATGGGAATGGAAGCGAACGTTGACGTGTCCGTGTAGGTGCTCGTGCCCCGACGGTACTTCGCTGATTCGATTCCGCGGAGGGTCAAGGTCATTTTCCGTAGAGAACTGGTGCTGCGATCGAATTTCCACTCGATTTCCGCTCGGTCGCCCAGTGCCAGATTGCTGCTGGAGAGGGTCAGCGTCGGCCGAGGATTAAAGATCCCCAGGAGCGTGTAAATCACGGCCACGATGAGCACGACTCCAATCAGCACGAAGGGGCAAATAAAGATAATCAGAAACCATTCCGGTTTTCCCGCGATCACCGAGGAAACGGCTATGCCGACAAAGACCGAGACGATTCCATTCCAGAACGTCGCGAAAAACAGCATGAAGAAGAACATCGCCACCGGCGTGCTACTCGGCCGCAATTCGCGAGGCCCGTCCGGTAGCCTTGGGGGGAGCGACTTATCGAACTCCTCATCGTCGTCCTCCTCGTTCTCCAGATCGATCGGTTGGAGGCCGCGCCGCACGTCCGGTTCACCGGCCGCCAGTCCTCCCGCCGAGCCCAATGCAGCGTCGTTGCCGAGGTTGCGACGGTGGGCTCTCCCCATCCGGCCCTGGAAGATCGAAAATGGCGAGAGGATTCCCGACTTCCCGGTCGGGTCGTATCGCCAGGCAAAGATCATTCCTCCCAGTCCGACGGCGACAAAGATCAAAGGGAACAGGCCGAGGAGGAAGTCGAGCGACAGGTCGCGGCTGAGCACCGCTACGTGAGGCTTGGTGGGGTTGACGAAGCAGCGGGTCTCCAACCCCACGGGGTGCCGGTCCACGATGTCCGCCGCGCGGCGGCGACTATTCGTGCTGACCGTGGTGATCTGGTGCCGGTCGGCTTCGTACTCTTGATTCTCGAAGCGGTAGCGGAACTTGATCTCGGCCCGGTAAGTATCTCCATCCGACGATCGATTCCGAATCACTTCGCTGGACGTAACCGTGCAGGGCGTTTCGATCCATTGTCGGGCCCCCAGGTACTCGACCAGAGGCCAGACGAACATGGCCACGAACATGATCGAACCGACCAGAAAAAACGGCACAAAGAACAGAAACAGGCATCCCTTGGGAAGGTTTTGCGGGGTCAGCTTCCCTTGCGTAATCGACTTGCCGGAGACGGAAACAGTTTGTCGGGCCATGATCGACGAGGCTTCCGCTGAATGGATGGGTAGATGAAAAGATGAATGGACGCCCGTTCCGTCTGCGCCTAGTTGTACGATCTCCCCCCTGAGTTGGAAAAGTGGGGGGGGCAGATTTCCCTTCGCCCCCTTGGATTGCCGCTTGTGCCGGCTTCATCGAAATTTCGAGGAACTTCTTCGCTCCGTCGAAACCATCCTTGGGAGTTGTCGAGGGAAATTTTTTGAGAAAGACCAGGGAGGCGGTCTGGGAC
>JBJHCD010000611.1:0-4418 GCA_050485845.1 Pirellulaceae bacterium
GGGCGTCATCCATCGGCATGCCCCCATTCGACGGTGTGGCGCTCGACGGACCGCTCCCCGATCGACCGACGCCCCCAAAAAGACCACCGATCTGGACTTTTTCGGTCTCCATTCCTTGCTGTTCCCCCATCCGGACCAGTGCGTCCCGGCCCGGCCAGGACCTACGGGCTAGGATTTAGCCACCCGAAAGGCAGGTCAACACCCGGCCCGAAGACACCCTTCGGTTCTGAGTTCGACCCGAAGACACCCTTCGGTTCTGAGTTTCCTTCGGTTCTGAGTTTTCGGTCCAAAGACAGCCTTTGGTGCCCCTCTTAGACAGCCTTTGGTGCCCCTCTTTCGCGCTTTTGCGATCCGCCTGTTCGGGCTATCTCGACGCGCGGGCCGTTAGCCTAGGGAGGGAAAATGCGGGCATCTAACGCGGTGCCACCAAACACCCCCCCCAAGAGTTCGTTGGGGTTTCGAAACGGAATGGTGTCTTCGGATTAAACGCTGGCCCCCATTTACTGCTGGCTCCTTAACCATCGACAGAGGTGCTCCGGGTACCCGCCTCTGGTTCGCCAACACGCTCCCCCCAAGAGTGCTTTGGAAAAAACAGAGCCGAAGACACCCTTCGGTTCTCACGCGAAGACACCCTTCGGATCTCATGCTGGCAGACGAGAAATCCGAGACCGAGACCGAGCGCCCTCAATTCGAACGTTTGAGCCTTGCGGCCTCGGCTCGACTGCGAGCCGATGTTGCGGCCTCGGCACGTTCCCTCGGAACGAAGCGATCGTGCTCGGCCGCCAGAGGGGCTTTGAGAGGGGGGGAGCTGGCCAGTCGTGGTTCCGCCGGGACGGGCCCGACGTAGACCACCTTAAGAGTGGCCTCGGCAGACTGAGCGTCCGAAGACACCCTTCGAGCGTCCGAAGACACCCTTCGGATTTGGTTCGAAGACACCCTTCGGATTTGGTTCCCTTCGGATTTGGTTGTTTTGTCAGCGGTTTTACGGGCCCGACGAAGACCACCTTAGGAGTGGACTCGGCAGCCTGAGTATCCGAAGACACCCTTCGCTTTTTGCTTTTTCTTTCACCCCGAACTCGGCGCAGCCCACTCGTCGCGGTTGCTCACTGCGGATACACGGTCCACTGGCCCAGCGCTATGCCTGGGCCCCCATTCAGATCGTGGGGGGCGAAACCGATGAACAGCAAGAGGGTTGTTGGGGAAAGGAACTCCAACTGGAACGGCCAACCATCCACAAGTTGCTGATCCGAGATATCGTGCAGCTCCATCAGCTCGCTCATCGTATCCAGGTCCCACAGCTTGACCAAACCCCGGCGATCCACACTAGCCAGCAGTTTCTCATCGGGCGAAAAGCAAATCTTCTCGGGAATGCTGGTGTGGCCGGCGAGCACGCCAACCAATGCTCCTGTTTCCCGGTCCCACAACCGGAGGCTCAGGTCATCGCTGCTGGAGGCGAGCAGACCGTTCTCCCGACCTGCCACGATGTCCGTGATGGAGTTCTCGTGTCCCTCGCACCGATAGATGCGATGATAGCTTTTCGTTTCGAACGCCAGAATGTCATCGTTGAAGGAAAGGCAAAGTAGTTGCCCGTCCGGCGAGAACGAGATCTGGGAATCGTTGGACACGCGATGGTCGAGCGTGGTCAGCAGGCGACCTGAGGAGGAGAAGATTCGAACCGTCCCCAAATCACCGATCAACGCCAGTTGAGATCCGTCGGGGGAGACCGCCACCTGTTCCACGGTGTCCAGCAGGGGGTGAAAATTCAGCCGGACTTCCTTACGAGCCAAATCGTACAAGGTGACGGTCGGCGGGAGGGGGCGCATCCATGCAGGTTGATCCTCGCCGAGGCATCGATCCGAGGAGACCTCCCAGCGCTCCCCATGGCTTGCAAACCGGAAAATCCCCTCTGGACCGGCAACATGAAGTGCTTTCTCACCTTGGCGCCCGGAAACGTCCATGGCCACGACGCTGGTCGGTGCCGAGAACTGTTGAATGAGCTGACCGGTGCCGGAATCGTCCACCCGATACAACTCGAGCTGCCCCAACGCGTCCCCAACCAGAAAGTGATAGTCCGCTTCGCTGTGGGGGTCTGCGTATCCGTGGACGGCCGTCAGGTCGGTCAGTCCGGTGTTGATGTCGATGGGTGAGAGCTGCCGGAAGCTCTGTTTGTTTTTTGGCAGGGGATAGTAGGAAACGATTCCTGAATGGGGGCGCGCGGCAAGCAGGCCTGCCTGTGTCCCCCCGGATTGTTCGACGAGGTCAATCAACGCGTTATTCGGCAAGCCATCGGCGATATCTTCCAGATGGAACTGCCCATCGGCAGTAATGCGACAGGCGTACAGCACTCCCGCGCCGCGATTGAAGCGAAATCGCAGTGGCTCCTCGCCATCCCGCGAGTCGGCGGACCACCATGTCCGGTTGTCCGGTATGGGTAGGGCCGTCCTGGGAAAGGTCGGTGTTGAGTGAGATTTGCCGGCCGGGGGATACCAAACGAGGCGCCCAGAGCGGCCGAAGGCAGTGAAGTTGCCTCCGTCCTCCGTCTCTGCCCGCACCACCGTTTCTGGGACCTGATCCTTTTGGGGACTTTCCTCCCTCTCGTGGTCGTCCAGCCGGGGCGCTGGCGGATTCAGGAGTTCTCCGGCGAATACGGCCCATCCATTCCGTGAGACGTCCAGATTACCCGGGTAGTTCAGTGCAAGCAATTCCGTTTCCCCGCTGGCCACCGACAGCCTGACGACTCGATCCATGCTATCGATCAGCAGAGCCGACCCGCTGCCGACATGATAGTTTCCTAGCCGGCAAATTCCCAATGACCATTCGTTGGCCAGGGGGTCCGACTGGTTCGATTCCTCCATCCCCGAAGGACCCGCGCCGGCCGGCTCACCCGAATTCAGCAATCGAAAAGGGGTGCGGTCCAGCATGAATTGGCGGATCGTTCCGTCGGCACTTGCGGAGACCAGCATGGGCCGCGTGGGGGAAAAGTTGGCCGAGTAAACTCGCCGATCATGGCATTGAATTACGCGGACTTCGCTGTCCGACTGCAGATCCCACAGTCGGATCGTGGCATCCTTGCCGGCGGATACCAGCCAGCGCTGGTCGGGAGAGCATGCCAAGTGGTATACGTTGCCGGAATGGCCTTCGAGTCTCGAGGGTGAGCGGTGCAGGTTTGTGGTATCGAAGACTTTGATTTCACCTCGTTGCGTTCCCACAAAGAGTCGAGGCCGTGACGGATCGAAAGCGACGCTCAACGCCTTGGAGTCCATGGAAACCTCCGCGTCGAGTTCGCCAGTTTCGAAATTCCATGCTCGAAGCAACCCGTGGGAGAACTGCGAAGTGCTTCCCGAAACGGAGATGATCAGCTTGCGATCGGGAGAGAGAGCCAGTCCGTAGGTGGTGGCGGGAGCGCGGTCGAATCGCCGTGGGGCGAGCAGGAGGTCCGCGGTTTGTTCCGGAGTCGGGCGTTGGTGGTCCGAGGAATCCGGCGTTTCGTCCAGCGGGCGGCAGTCCCATATTCGAATCTCCCTCGAACCGACAGTCGCGCAGTAATCGTCGTCAACCCACAGCACGTCGTAAATCAGGTCGTCGCACACCGCGATGACCGCGGCAGGAGAGCTTTCGCCGACGCGCCACAGTCGCAATTGACCGTCGTCGCTGGCCGTGGCAAGCCATTGACCCGAAGGGGAGAAGGCAAGTCGCCGCACCGTGGTCTGATGCCTGTCCAGCGTCTGTAACTTCCGGCCGGTCGCGCTTTCCCAGACAAAGACGCTGCCGTCATCGTGGCCGCTGGCCAGCAGTTCGCCATCGGGGGAGAAGCGGACGTCGAAGACAGCCGAGTCAGTGGTGGAGGCGATGACTTCCGGGTGGAGGTGGTTCCAAAGGTAATGCCAGGCGAAGTTTCGACGATCGACTTGCCCTTGCTTCGGGAGATAACGGACCAGACGATCTCGAGCGTGGCGGATGTGCCCATTCCGGAGAGCTTCCGAGGCCAGCTTCATATCCGCGGCGAACAGCAATCGCTCACTCAGCTCACGAGCCCGCCACGCTCCGATTGCCTGCCACCCGCTGAACAGAGTGGCTCCCACGAGAATGGCCATCAACAAGACGCCTGCCATGATCGCGGCTCGATACTTCGAGGCCAGCTTCCGCAGGCGGTACGGCCAGGAGGAGGGCCGAGCTTGTATGGGCCGGTTCTCCAATACCCGCTGCAGATCGTCGGCCAGTTCGCCGACTCCCTGATAACGCTGTTCCGGGGCCTGCTCGATCGTTCTCATCACGATCCAATCCAGCTCGAACCGCAGCCAGGCCGCATGGCGAGAATCTCGAGCCGCGCGCCGGCTGGGCCGTGGCATGACTTGGTCACGGATGTACTGGTCCAAGTCGGCGCCGTCAAATCGATCTAGCCAGTCCGAGCTTCGAGG
>JBJHCD010000612.1:0-4413 GCA_050485845.1 Pirellulaceae bacterium
CCTCCACCCACGATGGCACGCCTCCTGGTCGATCATCCTGATTATGGAGCACAAACGTTCGACATCCCGACCTCTTCCACCACGCTCAATGCCGTTGTCACTCGCCTGGCAACGCTCGACGGACAAGTCGTCGACAGGCTCACTCAGATGCCCGTACCGAACATTGCCCTCGTCGTGGAGCAGCCCGGCGAGCTGCCGATCCATGTGAAATCGGACGACCAGGGCGTTTTTCAACTCTCCTGCCGACCCGGCAACTACACCATTCGCTCCTTGACCGCGCCTCCCCCCGCACAAATCGGCGCCAAGACGTTCGGAGTTGTCTCGGGCGAGAATCCTCCGCTCGAACTGGAATTGATCCGCGATGGCATTCTGGAAGGAACCGTGCTGGACCTCCGTGGCCGTCCGATCTCCCAGACCGATGTCGCTCGACTTCGCATCGGAATCAACGAGCAGACCGCCCAGCGTCGGCTCGGCAAGACGCGGGCCGTCACGGTCGATGACGATGGAACCTACCGACTGCATGTTCCCCCCGGCGAAATTCATCCGTTCGTCTTCTCCAACCGGCCACTCCCCCGACACTTCATCGCGGACCGGGAACCGGAGACCGCCGATGAACATCCGGCCGTGACCGTCGGCAGCGGCGAAACCGTCAAGCTGAATTTCTTCATCGATCCTTTGTAGCTGGCCAGTCGTGGCTCCGCCAGCTCGGGGCCGGACGGAGGCCAGGTTCGCGTCGTTCCGTTCTTCAACCCTGTAGGGGTTGCTCATCAGAGCCCAGGGTCGCGAAGCGCACCCTGGGTAACGTCGCGCAATGAATTCCTCAACCCTGTAGGGGTTGCCCCGAATGCGGTTAACATGTTTGGACCGATTCGCCCCGTTATGCCCCGTTATGCCCCGTTCCATTGCGCAGCGCCCCGCCGACCAACACCAAACCCCGTTGGGGTCGCGATTGGCAGGTCATCCCCGGCGTCATCATCGTCACCATTCGCGGACCGTCCCATCGGCAACCCCTACAGGGTTGAGGTATTGACGCGATCTTGCAACCCAGGGTGCGCTGCGCGACCCTGGGCTTCGGTGGGCAACCCTTACAGGGTTGAGGTATTGACGCGATCTCGCAACCCAGGGTGCGCTGCGCGACCCTGGGCTTTGGTGGGCAACCCCTACAGGGTTGAGGTATTGACGCGATCTCGCAACGCAGGGTGCGCTTCGCGACTCTGGGCTTCGGTGGACAACCCTTACAGGGTTGAGGTATTGATTCGATCCGGTTATCGAAGGCGTGTTTCTCGTCCCTTGGGAAAATGTACGGACACTAACTTTCGCGTTTCGCCGCAGCTACCCGGTTCCCAGCCACCTGTCTCCGGCTACCTGCCGCGTGGCTCCCCCTGGAAAACATGAGCGTTTTCCGTGACGATGGGGAAAGGCGAACCCGAAAAATGTTCACTCGAAAATGGCGGAATTGGTAGCACCGAGAATGACTGCTTCGCTCGTCCAACCCCTCTTCAACGGACCGCTCGACGTCGTGGGCGATGTGCATGGGGAAATCGAGCCGCTGCGCGCCCTGATGCGACATCTGGGATACGACGAACAGGGACGGCATCCCCATTACCGACACCTCGTCTTTGTCGGCGATCTCACCGACCGCGGCCCCGACAGCCCCTCCGTCGTTCATCTCGTCCAACAACTGATCGAGTCAGGCCGAGCACAATGCGTCCTCGGTAACCATGATCTCAATATTCCACTGGAAATTGGCCGCCCTGCGCTGGCCCGAACAAGTCGTCGTGTTCGATGAAGGGACTTCAACACGTATCGACGGAATCTTTCCGAGTGGAAATGAAACGCAGCTCCCTGAAAAATAATCGACCCGACGGGTCATCACTGACTGGAATCACGGAATACCCCATGAAACGCAATCGTTTGGGCCGAACTGGACTGGAAGTTACACAACTGGGCTACGGTAGCATGGGGATCCGAGGACCCAGGACCTGGGGTGTTCGAGTGGTCTCGGAACAAGAGGCCGATCGGTTTCTCAATCGCATCCTCGACCATGGAATCAATTTCATCGACACCGCGCCCGATTACGGACTAAGCGAGCAGCGGATCGGTCGCTACATCGGTTCGCGGCGAAACGAGTATTACCTGGCCACCAAGTGCGGGTGCGTTTACACTCAGCACGAAGATCACCTCCAAATCGACCACCACTGGAATCAAGATGTCATCCGCCGGAATCTGGAGACCAGCCTCCGCAGATTGCAGACCGACTACATCGACCTGCTCCAGTTCCACGGAGGTGACGCCGAAACGCTCCAAAGAGAAGGGCTCATCGACCTGCTCGAGGAGTTCCGCGATCAAGGTCGGATCCGATTCCTCGGTGTCTCCAGTTCCCTCCCGCATCTTCCCGACCTGATCGCCCTGGGACGATTCGACACCTTCCAGATCCCCTATTCCTGCCTCGCTCCAGAACATCACCAGTGGATTACACAAGCCGCCGAAACCGGAGCGGGGATCATTATCCGAGGCGGGATCGCTCATGGCGGTCCCGACGCGGAAATCCAACGAGCCACGCTGAACGACGTCTGGAATCAGGCCGGACTGGACGAAGTCCTCCCCGAAGGGATGCAGCGGGCCGAGTTGATTTTGCGGTACACGCTCAGCCATCCTCATTGCCATACGACGATCGTCGGCACCTGCAATGACCAGCACCTGCGGGAAAACATCGACTCGACCCTCCAAGGCCCTCTCCCGCCGGAGCTGTATCAGGAAATCCAGACGCGAATCGCGGCAGGGACCCAACGAAATGGCTAAGCATCCATCGGGAATGGAGCGTGGTGTCAGTGGCTCGACTCTCCCCGAGTCGAGAGTGCAAGGACTCTCTCGAGTCCACCTCGCTTCCTTTCCCCAAGGCGATTGCGGGAAGGGACGTGGGAATTGTTTCGCCGACTCGGGAGAGTCGGCGTACTCTCCGTTCAGGAGAACGGAGCCACGTGGTTCTTCAGCGAATCAAGTCCACCGAACTCAGTTCACCAGCCTGATAACATCAATCAACGTAACCAGGCGCTGTGCAGCTAGTCCGCTTCCCAGATTCGCAACTGACCATCCCGAGAACCACTGATCAATTGCCGACCACTGGGTGAAAAACCAAGTGCGTCGACTCCAGCCCGATGCCCTCGCAATGTAAACGTCGATTCCCCGCTTGCCAAGTCCCAAATCCGGATCATCTGGTCGCGGCCTCCGGTCAGGAGCCGAGTGCCATCGGGACTGATCGCCATGCTCGTCGGGATCGACCGGTCTGTTGAATTCCCGTTACCGGCATGGCTGTTGCCAGCTTGAATGCCGCCGGCATGATTGCCGCTAGCATGATTGTTAGGGGCGTCATGAGGGGAAGCGGGGATTTGCAACAGGAGTTGTGACCCGGACAAATCGTAAACGCGAGCGTCCTGCGTGGTGAGGCAAGCCAATCGCTGGGGATCGTCGCAGAGGGCGACGGCGTGCACCCGCGCGCCGGGGGAGAGGTCCGCTAGTTCCCATTGCTGTTCGACCTCCCATGTCCGTCGGGTTGTCCGTCCAGGCGTTGGAATGCGTAGCGGTCTGTCCACCGCCGACAAACAATTGCCGTCCATCCGGACGAAAGACCAGATGCGTGGCAATGCTGGGAAACCCTCGCAAACTTCTTCGCAGCGTCCCCTCCGTCGTCTCATAGAGATACACGGTCGATACCCATGCCCGCGGCTTCTCGCGCTGATGAAGAAGTGGTCCCAGAACAGGGAGCGATTGATGTAGCTGGAAATCGTCCTCGTCCCAGTTCATGCCCCAAATGGCGACCGCCAAATGGCGTCCATCCGGACTCAACCCATAATAATACCACCGGTTGTTGGGGATCGCGAAAGTGACTTGTTCTTGTCGCCCCACATGCTGCATAATCAGCGAAGAGAAACATGGAATCGTTTGCCGCTTGGATGCCAGGCGAGATCCACCAGTTTGCCCGTCATGCCCGGATCCTCAGGCGTCCGGTCGTGGATCAGCTGAAACGTCGTCAGGTCCCACATCCTCCAGCCCCGATCATGAATGGCCAGCAGCCGAGTGCCATCGGGCGAAAAGGCGAGCTGATGGCAGGGGGAGGCAAGTTCCGCGAGGAGTTGGCGGCCACCGCCGGAGAGGTTCCAGAGATGGAGTTTTCCATTCCACTCGGACGCGGCAATCCGCCTTCCGTCGGGACTGCAGGTGAGGGCCGTGATGAGTGACTCGAGTTCCCCGAAGCGGTTGTGGGGCGAATGGTGAGTCAATCGGAAAAGGTAGTGCCAGGTCCAGTCGCGGCGATCGGCCGGGGTTTCGCGGAGCAGACGGCGGGCTCGCAGGATGTCGTTTCCCTGCACTTCCCTCTCGGCCAATCTCCTCCAGAAGTTCGTAGTCGCCGAA
>JBJHCD010000613.1:0-4410 GCA_050485845.1 Pirellulaceae bacterium
AAGTCCTCGAGCCAGATCGCGGACCAGCGTGGCAGCCTCTCGCTGATCGATTTCCCCCTCCTCCATTCGCTCGGCCAACGTCGGCCCCAAAATCAGCTCCGACACCACGAACGGACGCCCCTCGTGCATGTCGACCTCATGGACGGCAACGATGTTGGGGTGGCGGAGCCGAGCGGCCGCGCGAGCTTCGGCCAGCATCGCGGCCGGGTCTCCTTCGGCCTTCGAGCGGCTTTGCAGCTTGATCGCCACCTCTCGCTTCAGAACCGGATCGTCGCCATGATAGACCACCCCAAACGCCCCTCGCCCCAACTCCCGCTTCACTCGGTAGCGTCCGATGACGTGGTCTTGGCCGGCTGAGGCCTCCGCGTCTCGCCTCTTTCCGCGTTCCAACCTCCCACCACTCTCCCCCTTCCCCCTCTCGGCACGCTCGGCGATTTCGGCGATTTCGGCGATTTCGTCCCTTGGCCCAGCTTGTCCAATGGCCTCGGGGCCGGCTGGGGCGGAGTCGAGCGTAGGGGAGTCGAGCGCCTCTTTGGCTTCCTCACTTGGCGATGGCGTTTCGTCACTGCGGGTGACGACGGCCTCGAGCTTCTCATCGTCATTCTGACCGGAAGCCGGGGAGATATTGGCAACTCGAAAAACACCCTGGCAACTCGGACATCGCAGGTTCTTGTCGAGGAATCGCGGATCCAGATGCAGATTTGTCCCGCAATGAACACAGGTCGTGGCGATTGTCGTCATCCAGGTGGGCCTTTGAAGCTACTTTTTTTGGGGGGGCGCGGACGAAACCAAGGAACCGTCTACTTCACAGACGAGTTTCGGGGGGGAGATTCTGCGCATGCCGCTAGAAAATGCCATTCAATTCCGGAGAAAGTCACTCGACGAGCCGTTTTAGCTCGCGCGGCAACACGGTCCATGTTTCCATATAGCTTGGTTCTAGCGGGAGATCGACGTAGAACTCACCTCGGAGGAACAACGGCATCGTGGGGAGAGTCGCTCCGACGGCCAGCGGTTCGATCCAAGCGGTCTTGATCGGTTCCGATTGATACGCCGCGAAAGTTAGTGGCCGATCGGGAGGAAGTTCGAATGGCTGGTCGCTCACTTCGTTCCAGATTAAGGCATGAATTCCGTGTGGGTCACGAGGGGTGGGAGGCAAGGGATCCAAGATCAAGAGATTGATGCGATCGAAGAGCAGTCCGGTCAATTTATCCACCAGCGATCGAATAGCGTGGACCGAATTCTTGTTGCCTGGTGATACCAGTTCGATGACGGCCAGCACTTCGCCTAATTCATGCCGGACCACGATTCGATTCGTCTTCCTGGCATAACGGTCCTCATCGGCAATCATGACCAAACTGGTCTTTGGTTTGGGCCGAGGTTTGGCGAGCACCGCATCGCCACTCGATGGGCCGTTGGGCGTCGAACCAAGGTGCAGGGTTACGACATCCGGCTCCGGTCCGCCAATCACCTGCTCGGCCATCGCGAAACAACCTTTCGGCAAAACACCGGCGTTCAGTTGGTCCATGATGGCAGCGATCCACCGATAGTGGAAATTGTGATATGTTCCCGGTGCAACGCGAGACCAGTCATGCATGGGCATGGCGAGCGATCCTTTTCCATCCGACGTAGCGGCGGACCTGACGTTCCAAACAATCCTTATTCTTGGCTCGCCTCGAATGGCTGTCGAGTCCCCAGTCATTCCCCGTCATTCCCATCTTGATTGTGCCCCCTTGTCGAGTGGAGACCGATGATTTTGCGGAGCCAACACGTATCGAGATTGTGCAGGGCGTCGTGGGCCAAGTCCATGCGTCGAGAAAACGGCGACGACATTCTGTCCCCAGGGCCCGATCGGTCCTTGGGCCGGCAATCCGGAAGGTTGAGAACGTAACGCTTGAAAACTCCAAGTGAGAAACTTAATGGGAACGAGACTTTTCCTGGCCGCGGTGGGGCTGGTCTATCTTTACCTGGCCATCTGGTGTTCGCTCTTTCCGGCTCGGACTTCCGAGCTGGTCGGTTTTCAGCTTCGGCCCGGCACGGGGGAGTCGGAGTTTCTCACGATTTATGGTGGCTTGGAGTTGGCTCTGGCGATCCTGTTTCTCCGCCCGTTGGTGCTGCCTCGCTGGACGGCCAGTGCGCTCGACGTCTGCATCATCCTGCATGGCTGCCTGGTTCTGTTCCGGTCCGCCGGTTTCTGGCTATTCCAGGAGATCGAACCGATGGTCTACCAGTTGGCCGTGGGCGAATGGCTGATTTTCCTGTGGGCCGGCGCTCTGGGGCTGCTATATCGCCTCCGCCTAACCTCAGTGGCCCACGAAAACTAGCTTTCGCTCCTTCAATTCACTCCCTCTGGACGCCGTCCGATTCATTCCTGCGGGGCCTTGGACTGGCCAGCTACCTAGCCGCCTCTTCCCAAGGACCCTCTGGACGCCGAGCAAGACTGCTTCTTTCCGAGGGAACGTTCCGAGGCCGGAAGGAGATCCGAAGTCACCCTTCGTTTTTCGGCTTCCAAAGCTACCTGTCCTCGGACGCCCAACAGGCTCCCGAGCGGCGAAGGGCTCATTTCAACAAGATCAGCAGCATCACGACCGGCGTCTTGGCCTTGATCGAGTGTTTCAAATTGGCCGACATGTGGATCCACGTTCCAGCTCGAGCCTCCTGCATCTCGTCCCCCAATCCAACACTCGCCTCCCCCTTCACGAAGAACAGCATCGCCGGTTTCGCCGCCGTATGCTCCGACAGTTCCTGCCCCACGCCAAAACCAAACACAACCCCCTTTAGCCGGTCATCCTGAAAAATCGTGCGGCTCAAAATGCCGTCCGCCGGCGGTTCGGCTTCCTGAGCCAAATCGAGAATGTGCGTGTATGGGGTGGTCATGGCTGGGGCTCCCTGACACGAAAACACGAAAAGATCACAACATCACAACCAGAAAAACTTTCCCTCCATCGGGAAACGGATCAACGCTTTTCGGGTGTGCCGAGCAGATTGTTGGTCAGCATCAAACCTTCGCTATCCCCTTCCACTCGGATCGAATCGGTTGTCGAGTCGGGGCGATCGTCGCGAATGAGACATCCGGTCACCAAACTATCGGTCACGTTGCGAAGCAGCAGACCAGCCTCGTCACAGTCCAAAATCGTGCAGCCGGAGAAATTGATCCGGCGGCAATCCTCCAGGATCACTCCAGCCGACTCGCGCCAGACATTGGTGACGTGCAGGCCACTGATCGAACAATCCTCGCAATTCCGAAAGACGACGCCGTTATTCGCGTCGCTCGTATTGCCGTAATCGTACCGAGGATTCCGGTCCAGATTGTTGGCCCCCATCACGATGTTCGAACAGTTCTCCACCAGGATATTGTGGCGGTAGCCTTGCCAGAACGTATTTCCGGTGACCGCCACTCCTCGGCACTCTTGCAAATGCAGATTGACCTGCACGTCGCTGAAGACGTTCCCCGCGATGGTGACGTTTCCCTCATGAACGACCGGTAGCCGCTCGGTCGGCTCGCTCCGGCCGATAATTCGCACGTTGGCCGAATCGGGCGAGGGGTTGTTGTGCTGGATCGTGCAGCCCGTGATCGCCACCTCCGCCGTTCCATAACGGCTTCCTCGACAGTCAATCAGTACATTGGCCGTCGGATCGCCCGTCGGACTCATGTTGCTCTCCAAATCACAGCCGGCGATCTGGATGTTCCGCACATTGCCACCGATCGACACCACCCCGCCTCCACCGTTGTAGCTGATGTGGCAATTCGTGATATTCGATTGGTGCAAGTTGACATCGTCGTAAAAAACGCCCACCCCATGATTCTCGTAGATGTGGCTGTCCGCGATGATGACATTGCGGTTGTTCTCCACCAAATGGATTCCATGTTTCAGACCTCGGAGATGAAGCCGAGTAAGCGTCAATTGCATCGTACCAACCGCTTCAATCCCGACCGATTCGGGATGCTTCCCTTCGATTCCAAGGCCATCGACCAGCGGCATCCGTTCCCGCGACCAGACTTCGGGAGCAAATCGTTCTGGATCCGCGGAACCGAAGTGCGTCCCCACGAATCGCAGAGCAGGCCCGGCACCATCCATTTCAATTCTCGCCACGCCCCCACCCTCGATGGCCGTGTAGCCAACTCGCCGCAAATCGACGACCAGCGGCCGAGTGACCCGGTACACCCCCTTGGGAAAGACAATTCTCCCCTGCTGCCGATCGATCGCCCGCTGGATCGCCTCGGTGTCGTCCGCTTGACCATCTCCGATCGCCCCAAACGTCCGTACATCCGCCACGCTGGCAGCGGAACGCTCGGGCCGCTGAGCAACTCCTCTCCCCTGCCCCTCCTGCGTATGCCCCTGGGAGAGAAATCCTCCCCACCATCCAAGCAGTGGAATCGTGCCGAGCCACAAAAGGAGCGGACCATACCGC
>JBJHCD010000614.1:0-4400 GCA_050485845.1 Pirellulaceae bacterium
CGTAAACCGACCGTGGTGAACAACGTCGAAACCGTCGCCTGCGTGAAACATATCGTGGACCGGGGAGTCGAATGGTTTCGCTCCCTGGGAGTCCCTCCCGATCCCAACAATCCGCGCGACGTCGGCCGCCTCGGCCCGAAACTCTATTGCCTCAGTGGCCATGTCGAGCGACCGGGATGCTACGAGGCTCCGATGGGGATCACGGTTCGGGAGTTAGTCGATACGTTCGGAGGAGGAGTTTGGAAGGGACGCCGAGCGAAAGCGGCCATTCCCGGAGGGATCAGCATGGGACTGCTGCGCGAGGACGAGTTTGATTGTCCGCTGGATTTCATCGGCCCGGGCCGGTACGACTGTCTGGGACTGGGAACCGCCGCGGTGGTTGTCATGGACGAAACCGTCTCCATGGTCGATTTTCTCTACAACAGCTGCCAGTTCTTCGCACACGAAAGCTGCGGCCAGTGCACTCCCTGCCGCGAAGGAACATCCTGGGCCCTCAAGATGCTGAAGCGAATCAAGGCGGGACGAGGCCGCCTGATCGATCTCGATCTTCTCCTGGAGATTGGAGACAGCATCGGCATCGTCCCAGGAACGACGATCTGTGGCCTGGCGGATGGAGCAGCCTGGCCGATCAAGAACGCGATCCGGAAGTTTCGCCCGGAATTCGAACAGTACATTCGCGAAACGAACCCCACGGGATATGCGGAGACCTCCCCCGTCCCCGACCTCGATCTGCACCAGATCCATGGCACCGCGACAGCAGGAACCTGAAATGAAACGGCGGCCTCCAACTCGTCCGGCCCCTTCCCCTTCAGGCTCTCACCACTGACCAAGCCCAGCACTCGACGGAAATTGATCTCATGGCAACCGTATTTATTGACGGGAAAGAAATCGAAATCGACGATCAGGAGCGCCTGAACGGCATCCAGGCCGCTCAGCGGGCCGGCGTTTCGATTCCCCACTACTGCTGGCACGGTGGCCTTTCCGTCGTTGCAAGCTGCCGGATGTGCCTTGTCGAATCGGGACGCCGAGATCCACAAACCGGACAGATCTCCATGATTCCCAAACTGGTCCCCGCCTGCCAGACACCTGCGGCTCCAGATACCGTCTTCATCACGGATAGCGAGAAAGTCCGGGCCGCCCGAGCCATGGTCGAAGAGGACCTGTTGATCCGACATCCGATCGACTGTCCCATCTGCGACAAGGCGGGCGAGTGTTCGCTGCAGGATTATCATTTCGAGCATGGCCAGAAGGAACGACGAGCCGACCTCAAGCCGTTCACCAGCCGCAAACGCCCTTTGGGAGATACGGTCACTCTGTTCGTCGACCGCTGCGTGATGTGTACCCGGTGCGTCCGCTTCTGCCGCGAAGTCGCCGGCAGCAGTGAGTTAATGGTAACCAACCGAGGCGCTCACGAGGAAATCGATGTCTTCCCCGGCTTTCCCCTGAACAACAAACTATCCGGAAACGTGGTCGACCTCTGTCCGGTCGGCGCTCTGGGGGATAAAGACTTTCTCTACCAGCAGCGAGTCTGGTTCATGAAGGGGCATTCCCACGTCTGCGGCGGATGCAGTACGGGCTGCTCCATTCGAGTGGAAGAGAACCAGGATCGAATTTATCGAATCAAGCCGCGCGAAAACCCCCATGTCAACCAGTGGTGGATGTGCGACGAAGGACGCTACGGCTGGAAGTACGTCCACCAAGCCGACCGGCTCACCGCCGCGCGGGTCGGTGGACAGGTCGCCGAGTGGCCCGAGGTGATCCGGTCGCTGCAAGCAGAGCTATCCGAGGCAGGACCACTCGCCGTCGCCCTCTCTCCCTTCCAGACAGTCGAAGAAGCCTACCTGCTCGCCAAGTTCATTCGGCAACTCGATCCTCAGGCGGTCATTGGAGTGGGGCCGATTCCCGAGGAGGGCGAAGATGAGACCTATCCGACCGGGTTTACCATTCGCCGCGAGAAGTGCCCGAATCGTCGCGGAATCGAGAAGTTGGCCGCTTTCATGCAGGGCTCGCTCCTGAATTGGGAGTCCCTGGTGGCCGAATGCCAACCGGAAGGAGAGCGTCCGGGCCGTGGACTTTGGGTCGCTGGTGGGTATCCGGCAGCCTGGCCCGAAAGCTCGGAAACGAAAAGCCTGTCGCAACTCCCCTTGCTGGTAATTCAGGAAACGTTCCCCAGTTCATTGGGCCGGCAGGCTCGATTCCAACTACCGGCGGTTACTTTCCCGGAGCGGGAAGGTTCGTTCGTCAATTTTGCCGACCGCCTGCAGTCGTTCACCTGGGCCATTCGGCCCCCCACGGGCGTCTACACGGACGGGCAGCTCTACTGGCGACTGCTGGAGAATCCCGGAATGTATCGAGCCCGTCCGGTGTTGGACGAATTGGCCGAGTATTTTGTTTATTTTTCCGCCGCCTCGGGTCCCATTCCCGATGTGGGGGTCGACTTGAAAATCAATCAATTGGCAAACGAATCGACCGGGTTGGTCGAGACATCCGCTTCCGGGACGTCCGGAGACGTTGTGTAGTACCCCAAGGGGCAACACGAGCCGTTTCGTAACTTGGCGAAGGCTCTTAAGCAGAGCGGAGGGAGAATCAGCCGGCAATGATCTTGGAACCGTTATTGAAAATCGCGGTGCTCACCTGGGGCGTCATGACCGCCGCGGCGTATGCCGTTTGGCTGGAACGGCGAATGGCTGCCTGGATCCAGGATCGCCGGGGGCCGAACCGGGTGGGGATACCACTCACGAAAATCCGTCTATTCGGACTGGGACAACCATTGGCCGACGGACTGAAGGTGATTCTCAAGGAAGAGATGACCCCCGCTCAAGTCGACCGGAAGCTCTTCGTGATCGCGCCGATTTGCCTTTTGACCTCCGCGCTGGCCATATTCGCCGTGATTCCGTTCGGCAGCGTCCTTCCCCCCACTCAGCTCCCCGGCGGCATGGGTTGGAGTGAACCGATTCCGCTGGTGGTGGCACCCGGTATCGACGTTGCGATGATCTACGTCTTCGCCCTCTCCAGCATCGCCGTTTACGGCGTCATCCTGGGTGGCTGGGCCAGTAACAGCAAGTACAGCTTCCTGGGAGGCCTTCGCTCCAGCGCCCAGTTGATCGCCTATGAACTCCCGCTCGGACTCGGCATCCTGGGAGTCGTCCTCAGCGCCTCGTCCTTGGACCTCGAGCAGATCATCGGTCGGCAGGCCGAGACGGGGGTCTGGTTCGCCATGGCCCAGCCACTCGGCTTTCTCGTCTTCATGACCGCGGCCTTCGCCGAAGCCGCTCGACTTCCCTTCGACTTGCCGGAGTGCGAACAGGAATTGGTGGGTGGTTACCACACGGAATACTCGGGGATCAAGCTGCTGATGTTCTTGATCGCCGAGTACCTGCACATGGTAACCGCCGCGTTTCTGATTGTGATTCTGTTCCTCGGCGGATGGCACTTCTGGGGTCTGACCGGGTCCGGTACCGAAGTCACTTGGCTGGGAGCCCTACTGCGAGTTGCCGTTCTATCGTTGAAGATTGTCGCCGTGGTGATGTTCTTCATGCTGATTCGCTGGAGTTGGCCTCGTTTCCGTTTCGACCAGCTGATGACGCTGGCCTGGAAAGTGATGCTTCCGCTCGGCCTGATCAACCTGGTCGTGGTCGCGGTGATCGAACAGTTCAAACTTCTCTATCTGGAAAAACAGTTGGGCGTGCTCGCGGCCACCTGGGCCATGGTGCTCCCGGCCGCCATTATCAGTTTGGGAGCTTGGTTCCTGTTGGCGGTGTTGAGCAACCGAGCGAGTGATTCGACCATGCGTCCTCAATTTTCGCCCCATGTGGATGCCCCGCACTAGGAGTCCCTTTCGATGCGTGCCGACGATCCAGCCATCCATTGGGTTCCCGAACCGCAGTTGAATGTGACGGGAAAGATGTACCTCCCCCTGTTCGCCCAGGGGCTCCGGACGACCTTCAAGCACTTGAAGAACTCCTTGTCGGGAAAAACGGTGACGGTAAGTTATCCGGACGAGGAGCCCGAGATCGGCAACCCGCTGATCTACCGGGGCGTCCATCGGCTCAATCGGGATCAAGAAGGACGAGTGAAGTGCGTCGCTTGCTTCCTCTGTGCCACGGCTTGCCCCGCCCACTGTATCGACATCATCGCGGCGGAAAGCCCGTGGGAAGATCGAGAGAAGTATCCCGAAAGCTTTGTGATCGATGAACTCCGCTGCATTTACTGCGGCATGTGTGAAGAGGCATGTCCGGTGGATGCCATCGAGCTGACCAGTCTCTACAACCTGACGGGCCGCAGTCGTGAAGAGATGGTCTTTGACAAGGAAAAGTTGTTGAGCGTTTACGACCAGACCAAGGACAAAGAACCGATGAAGTCCGAGGAGTTAGGGGGGACATTGTGAACGATGGTCTGCT